>NZ_VUNH01000004.1 GCF_009695745.1 Pyramidobacter porci | reverse complement strand
AAAAATTTCGGCTGATAAATGTTCTGCTTGTGTGTAATTCCTTGCCATAGCAAGACCTCCTGTTGTTGAGTTCATTCTACAACAGGAGGTCTTTTTATTCTCTGGCCTTTAAACGGGGTACAGGCCAATTTTTATGATGATTTTATTTTTATCGCCACATACCCGAATTACAAATTTCATAATAAAGTGTTCTTTCGTCTAATCTCGCGTTGTCTATCGCAGGACCAATGCCGTAAATGCTTACCACAGCAATCATCGCCTGCTTTTCAAATCCCATGAAGGCGGATTCCTACCATATTGAGCAGATTTAATTTTCAAGTGAAGGGAATTATGCGAGGCCCATGTCATGATTATCTGTCCATAGCTCGCATTGCATCATCACTGTTTGTACCGCATTATCCATTCCTTCCGGAGGATATTTATGATTTCTGAGAAGTCTCTTGATCATTATGCGCATCTTCGCCCTTGCTGAGTCACGCTTTTGCCAGTCGATGGTACGATTCTTTCTAAGCGTATCTGCAAGTTCCTTTGTGATAGAAATCAACTCTTCATTCTCATAAAAATCCTTGATAGCCTGTGGTTTTGTGAGAGCATCGTAGAAAGCGAGCTCATCTGCAGTAAGCCCCAGTTTTTCACCTTCGTGCTGCGCAGCGCGGATCTGTCTTGCCAGATTTAATAGTTCTTCGATCACTTGCTCATTGGTAAGCATTCCGTTAAGATACCGGTTCATGGTTTGTTGAATAATTTCGCTGAATTTTTCAGACTTTACGACGTTGGTATGTCTGTAGATTGCAACCTGCTCGACAATCAGCTTTTTCAGAAGTTCTACTGCGAGGTTCTTCTCTTTCATCTTCGAAATTTCTTCAAGAAATTTCGGATCAAACAGAGAAAATTCGTTGTCCACATCCGTAAAGAGGTTGATAACGCCTTCGCTTTGGATGCTGGCTTTCAGTAAATTGTTGATGCGTTCATTCATTTCAGGAAGCGATATTTTCTTGCCCTCTCCCTGATTCATGAGTCGCATAACAAGCACACGAACGGATTCAAAGAACGCAGCCTCTACACGGAGTTCTCTCGTTGCAAGGGAAGAACAGAGAGAAAGAGCCTGTTTCAGCAGAAGTCCTTCTTTTAGGAACGTTTCTCTGGCTTCTTTTTTGTCGACGGCAACAATGAAGTTTACCGCTCCGCTGATGGTTTTTGCTCTCTCAAGGTCTGTGCCGGACGTGAATTTGGAATAATCATATCCGTGGAATAAATCGCGGCATACTTCCAACTTCTCGACAAACTTTGGATATGCGGCTTTAACGATATCTGTGTCACTATAATTTTTCTTATCGCGGGCAGTATACTCATTCATTGCCTGTTTCAATGCAGAAGCAATACCAATATAATCAACCACAAGGCCGCCTTCCTTATCGCCGAACACTCTGTTTACACGGGCGATAGCCTGCATCAGGCTGTATCCTTGCATTGGTCTGTAGACATACATAGTTGCAAGAGAGGGAACATCGAACCCAGTAAGCCACATGTCTACAACGATAGCGATCTTAAGAGAACTGTCGTTATCCTTAAATTTTGCAGCGAGTTCGTCTTTGTGGCGTTTATTGCCAATAAGCCGATTCCATTCCTCTGGATCTTTATTGCTGCTCGTCATTACAACAGCGACCTTGTCGGTCCAGCTCGGGCGCAACTCCAAGATTCTCTTGTAAATTTGCACGGCGATCGGGCGTGAATAAGCGACAATCATTGCCTTACCGGTGAGGAGGTTGGCACGATAATTCTCATAGTGATCAAGAATATCATCGACCAGTGAATTAATCGTCTTATCATTGCCGAGGATTGCTTCCATCTGACCGAGTTTCTTCTTGCTTCTCTCGATCACCTCGGGATCGGCATTATTGGCCATAGCATCGTATTCCTGATCGATGAGCTTCAAGGTTTTCTCATCCAGCGCGAGCTTGATCACACGGCTTTCGTAGTAAACCGGGCGGGTAGCCCCGTCCTTGACCGCCTGTGTCATATCGTAAATATCAATATAATCGCCGAAAACCTCTCTGGTATTTCTATCCTTTATAGAAATTGGGGTTCCGGTAAAGCCTATATATGTTGCATTTGGAAGAGCGTTCCTGACGATTCTTGCAGACCCGATCTTAATTTCGCCAGTTTTTGCGTCAATCTTTTCTTTCAAACCATACTGACCACGATGAGCTTCATCTGCCATTACGATAATATTCCTGCGTTCGGAAAGGCAGTCAAAGGATTCCTCAAACTTCTGCATCGTCGTGAAAATGATGCCGTTGACCTTCCAGCCAGCCAGCAAATCTTTCAGATTTTGTCTGCTTTCTGCATGGACAGGTTCCTGCCTGAGGAAATCTTTGCACTTTGCGAACTGCCCGTAGAGCTGGTCGTCCAGATCGTTGCGATCTGTGATGACAACAATTGTAGGATTGTTCAGTGCTTCCTGCAGCAAGTGAGTATAGAAAACCATAGAGAGCGATTTGCCGGAGCCTTGCGTATGCCAAAATACGCCGCCCTTACCGTCGGTTTGGGTTGCGCGCTGTGTAGACTTTATAGCCTTTTTAACCGCGAAATACTGGTGATATCCTGCAAGAATTTTAAACTTCTTCAGCCCTTCGTTAGAAAAACAGATAAAATTTTTTATAATATCAAGCAAACGCTCCTTCTCAAACATCCCTTCAAAGAAGGTGTTGAACTGAGCGTATTGCATACTTTCATAATTTCCGTCTTTTGTCTTCCATTCCATGAAACGATCTTCGTCAGATGTAATGGTTCCGGCTTTTGACGTGAGATGATCGCTCATAACGCAGATACAATTATAGATAAACATGGAAGGGATCTCATGCATGTAATTACGGATCTGAGTGTAAGCCTCAGACGCATTCGTTTCTTCACGAGATGGAGATTTGAGTTCGAGAAGCACGACCGGGAGGCCATTGAGGAACAGGAGCACGTCTGGGCGTTTATTGCTGTTTTCAACAAACGTCCACTGGTTTGCTATAACAAATGAATTATTGTCAGGATTTTTATAGTCCGCTAAATAAACAAGACCGGAGCGTTCCTCGTTTTTAACAAAATAGCGCACTTCAATACCATGCTGAAGATAATCCATAAAAATAGCATTTCTCTGAATAAGTTCCGCATTCTCGAAGTTCTTCAATTTAAAGAGAGCGTCGTTAATCGCATCTTCCGGCATGTCTGGATTCAGTCTGTGGAGAGATTGTTCCAGCTCATCTTCATATAAGGGGCTTCTGAATTCTCTCTTGAGATCGGGGGCATATACATGCCGATAACCCATATTCTGAAACAGCTCAATGACTGAATTCTCATAGTCTGCTTCGGTATAACTATCACTCATTGACTTTTCTCCTTTGCTATATCCTGTGCGATAAGTATTGTACAATCAACAATCTCTTTCGCTGTTTTTGTTGGCTTATCAGATTTATTTAACGCCCCTTTTATATTAACGCGCATTCCGCTTAGTGTTTGTCCTCTTTTATACCAGTCTCGGGTCTTTACTCCGTCAAGGATAGCTTTCCAAACCTCTTCCTTTATGGAAGCGTCTATTCCATTTAAGCATTTATCAAATATTCTTATTTTAAAGGTACTGTTTTTGTAAACGTCATCAGCGATTTGTATATTTGTTAAAAATGGATTTGCTACTCTTTCATATTTTTCAAATGAGGGTGTCAACATATGTGAAGATCTGCTTTCGTGTAAATATGAAAGTAAATGCTCTAATTCTGGAAATAATGTAGACTCGTTAATATCACATCGATCAAGTTCTTTTAGAATTTGACTCTTATTGTTCTCTTTGACGAAGAATATTGTTTCGTTAAATTCTTGCTTCAAACTTGCAGTTCCCTTAGTAATGGTAAAATTATCTATAGTATCCCCAGAGATAACGAAGCAAGCCGGCAAGATGAACATTCCATTTTGGCGAAGTAATCTTTCATTACTGTAAGTGGGCGAAACCAAAAGATTTGTTTGCAATTTATTAATAATGAACTTTTCGTATTCTTGCTTCCACGTTTCACAATCAGATTGAGTAATAATTCCTCTTTCATATAATCTGTCAAGAATACTTATCAACTTGTTTTCTCCGCTTGACAAATCTTGCTTGGATAGCGCGGTTATGATCTGTACATCTTTTGATTGATCTGGCACTGAATAGTTCGAACCGGAATAGATTACACCCGCATTAAATATAGAATCATCTATATTATCGCATGGTTGACATGCAAAATACATGGCTACCAATGGATTTCGTGTCACGTCAAGCAAACGCGTACTAAGTCCATAATGTTGACATTTTGTCATTATTTCAAAATCAGACTGCATATTCTGAAACGCCTCAGGCCTGCGAACTTTAGGTTCACTCATAAAGAAATGCTCGTTAATTAAGTTGTTTTCTCTAAATAGAACAGGTTGAATATCCCAAACATCTGATTGTTGTCCTCTAAAATATAATTGCTGGGCTTCAGCTTCCTTATCGGAATATAGTTCATTTATTTGTTTTATGTAATCTGCTAAAGAGTTAACTTCTATCCCATTTTCGCTCAAATATTCTTCTCTATCTTCATCTTCCATTTTAATTTCTCCTAAACGAGAATTTAGCGGCTTAGAGGTCGAGGTCGGAAACGTCAAGTTCCCCGGACATTAGGCGTGGTAGTAAGGTGTCTCGCAATTCAGCGAGTCTGCGATTTTCCGACAAGTTAACCTCATACAATTCCATGAGCTGACCAGCAGTGGATTCAAAATTATGAAGCGATTCTGCATCGGGGATGAGTACAACTACCTTGTTCATATCTCCTTGTGTGATTAGTGGTTGAGTAGAGCCGCGATTCAAAGAATGATAGTCTATTCTTTGCAAAACTTGGTAGACGTACTCGTAGAAATCGCTTGTAATAACAAGAGTGTTATCTGAAGTCCAACAAGGCGAATTGAAACGCTGAACCACGCCATGTGTTCCAACACGACCAGTGACAAGAATTTTGTCTTTGTGATTAAAGTCAGAAGTAAAACCCATTACGGAGGCGGCACCAACCAAAGGAATTGTTGCAACATCGGTTCTATCTGCTGATTTCATAGGAGGACGTTTACCACTTGTTATAGATGCAATGTCTGCTAATATACCTTGTTTCCATGAAGAAGGGTGAACACCATCATGAGGGATAAATTCTTCAAACTGTGCTACATATAGCAAGGAAACTTGCTCCTCTAAATTCTCGTTTACCCTCCGATTGGCTGCGATTTTATCATCCAAAGATTTAAGGATTCCTGCTATAGCTTGCTGACTTTTCAAATCTGGGACCTTAACTTTTAACTTCTGAAGCACGTCAGTCTGAATTCTCTGTCTACCAGATGATCCTACCATCGATTTTATGGCAGGTTCTCTGACTAGAGAGCTTGTAACCAGATAATAGGTAAAGTCTGGGTCGTTTCTCTCTTTAGCTCTGAGCACGATATATTCAGTTGATCCAAATCCAACCTCATCCTCATCAAGCACATCAACTCTTGCAGTCTTGCCGTTTTCGAGGCAAGGCGTAATCCGGGCCATAAGGATATCGCCATTTCTAAATTTTGTTCCGCCAGAAAACGGCTCCATTTCAAATCTAGAAACATCTCGGCAGAAAGGTTGCAACTTATCCATTGCGATTTTTTTTGCAATAGCGCCTTTTTTTATCGATTCACGAGGATTGAACTCAGCTATATCATCCATTCTTTTTTCGAGCCATTCTCCCATAAAATCACTGTCCTAACCTATATATTTCTTATGAGCTATCTTTACATTGCTCTGTTTGACCATCGCATATTGCAAGGTCGTATCTATTCGTTGATGCCCAAGGAGCCTCTGAAGCTGCTCTATAGGCATTCCTTTATCAATCGCCATTGTCGCCAGTGTCCGTCGGAATTTATGTGGATGTACCTTAGAAATGTTCAGTCGTTTGCCCATATTGCGGAGTCTGTGCTCTATTCCTCCAATCTGAATCCGCTCATGAGGCGCTCTCAATGTTACAAAGAGCGCGGGATTAGCGTCCTTCCTGCTGTCAAGGTACGCCTTCAGATGCAGTTTTGCTCTGGCATTAAAGTAAACAATGCGCTCCTTATCTCCTTTACCGAACACCACGCATTCCCGCTCTGAAAAGTCTATATCATTGCGGTTCAGAAGGACCATTTCTCCAACTCGCATTCCAGTTGAAGCCAGCATATCGATCATTGCCAAATCTCTGATTTCCTTACAGTTATCCCGCATCTTTTCTAGATCCTCATCCGAGTAGGTTTCCTTGATGTTGCTTGCCGTTTTAACCTTATGGATACGGCGCACTGGACTTTTTATGATGTAATCCTCATCTTCAAGCCACGAAAAGAAGCTGGACAGGATTCTGCGGATATTGTCAATCGTCACGCGGCTGGATTGATTCTTGCTTTGATATTCCGTCAGATATGTCCGTAGATCCTCCGTAAGGATATGCCGGACATTCTTTGGGAGAGATGACAGCATTGCATCAATCGTGGTCTGATAATATTTTAGTGTTTTTTCTGAGCAGCCTTCGATCCGCTTGGCGGCTATAAACATCATTACAAGCTCATTGCTGTCATCCTCCTCTGGCTTTACTATGTTGCCGGTCACTTCATAATGAAAGAGCGTCTGTTCCAGCACCTGTCTCAGCTGTTTCAGCTGCGCATTATCGAGGTATGGGAGCATCTGTTGCATTACTTCCGTCGCCAATTCATGCTTCATTGTCGTTTCTCCTTCTATTTGGTATTTTCCAGAGAACGACATCAACGGCAGTTCCGTTGGTTTGACTCTCGCCGTTGGTGAGAGTTGATCACATTTAAACGAGAATTTATTTGATCAAGCTCAGGCAATGTACAAGTCACGTTTCATAGATTTTGATCCGTTTGGTAATTCAATGCCTGATAACTGGCACAACGGTACAGTATCGGAAATCATCGAATTACATGATTCCAAACGGATACCTCTCTCAAGCCGCGAACGCGCCGATTTGGATAAAATTTATCCATACTACGGTGCGACATCAGTAATGGATTACGTTGACCGCTATCTTTTTGACGGCATCTATCTCCTACTCGGAGAGGATGGTACCGTTGTTGATGGTCAGGGATATCCCATTCTCCAGTATGTTGATGGCAAGTTCTGGGTAAATAATCATGCTCACATTATCACAGGTAAGAACGGTTATAACGTTGAACTTCTGTACTTGCTCTTCAGCCTCACGAGTGTTAAAGCAATTGTCACTGGCGCTGTGCAGTCTAAGATAAGTCAAACCAACCTAAATAAGGTGCCCATTGCAATTCCATCTAAAGAAGAACTTTCAATGTTCAATGATCTTATCCAGCCGATATTCACTGAAATTAGGAACCGCCGAAGCGAAAGCGTCAAACTTGCCGAACTCCGGAACACTTTATTGCCTAAGCTTATGTCCGGCGAACTGGATGTCTCTGATATCGACTTTTAAACCGCTAAATTCTCGTTTATTTCAGTATTAAGATATATTTTTTTATCAAATATCTCTAAAATGCCTGCGATTTTTTTCTGTTCTTTGTATGTAAATTTCGGAACCTCATATTTCATAATGGCAGTCTTATCTCCGCGGGGCATCTTTGTGCCTTTGGATGTTGCCATGGAATAATCGAAAAATGTGTTATCCGCAAGAACATAATAGAGAAATCTTTTGTTTATGCCATTCTTTGCTCTGAATACAAGAACGTCGTTTGAACATCCGCCGTCAAATTCTGCAAACCATATCTTTTTGAAATATGGTCTAATATTTGAGACCAACACATCCCCCGCAAGAAAAGCTTGTGTCTGTGCTGCGGTTGGAAGCGATGAGGCATTGGTAATGCCTCCTTTATTGGGTATCATGTTTTCTGTGGATATGTATGTCTCAGCATCTAGAGCTGAGACATCAACTTTGCCCTTGGCGTACCCGCATATATTCGAAAGATTATATTTCATATCCGATCGCCCCTAACTTTCTCCTGATCTCGTTCTCCAGTTCGTGAGACTTGGCAAACATATCTGATAGTTCCGATGTGAGCCGCGCCATTTTCTCTTCAAACGGCTCGCCGTCATCCTCCGGCTCTTCAATGCCCACATAGCGTCCTGGCGTCAAGATATAATCCTGTTTTGCGATATCCTGCAGAGTGGCAATCGAACAGAAGCCTTTCATGTCCTTAAGTGTTCCGTTCTGGAACGCCTCGAAGGTATCCGCCAGCTTCTGAATATCCTCATCGGAGAAGTCTCTGTGCTTGCGATCGACCATGTGTCCCATCTTGCGGGCATCGATGAAGAGCGTCTTGCCTTTCTGTTTCTTCCCCCTTGTAATGAACCATAGTGTCACCGGGATCGTCACACTGTAGAAAAGTTGTGTAGGCATAGCGACAATGCCTTCAATCAGGTCGTCCTCTATAATTTTCTTTCTGATTTCGCCTTCGCCGCTTGACTGTGTGGAAAGTGCTCCGTTAGCAAGAACAAGGCCGATTTTTCCATTCGGTGCCAAATGATGGATCATGTGCTGAATCCATGCATAGTTGGCGTTTCCCGCAGGAGGAAGACCGTATTTCCACCTCTTATCATTCTGAAGCGTTTCCTGTCCCCACGGATGATAATTGAACGGGGGATTGGCAAGGATGAAATCTGCTTTTAATGTAGGATGAAGGTCGTTTGTAAATGTATCGGCGTTATAGGCTCCGAAGTCAGCGTCGATGCCTCGGATAGCCATGTTCATTTTTGCCATTTTCCAGGTATCCGGATTGGCTTCCTGCCCATATACTGAGACTGCTCCTCTCTTATGACTGTGTGTTTCAATGAATTTTTCAGACTGAACGAACATGCCGCCGCTGCCGCAGCAACAATCATATATACGACAATTCTCATACGGCTTGAGAATTGAAACCAGTGTCCTCACCACGCTTGATGGCGTATAGAATTCCCCGCCGCCGACGCCTTCTTTTTCTGCGAACTGTGCAATGCAGTATTCATAGGTTCGTCCTAGAAGATCCTTGCTCTTTTCTGTATCTGACATGTCGATACTGTTGGTAAAAATGTCTACAACATCGCCTAGGATTTTCTTGTCAAGATCCGGACTTGCATAGTTTTTAGGAAGCACGTTCTTGAGGTTTTTATTTTCAGCCTCAATCGCTCGCATGGCGTCATCAATGACTTTACCGATTTCTGGAGTATGGGCTTTAGCTGCCACTGTGCTCCATCGAGCCTCTCGGGGAACATAGAATATATTATACATTGTATAAGCATCGCGATCGTCCTCAAAACCATCGCCTTCTCTTTTAAGCTCGTTATATCTTCTCTCGAAAGCGCTGGATATATAACGAAGGAAAATCAATCCGATGATGACCTTTCTGTATTCTGCGGCTGGAATGTGTCCCCATAAGACACAGGCCGCGTCCCATATCTGTTTTTCAAAGCCTATATTGGCATTTGTCTTTTCAGCCATCTAAAATACCTCCAGTGTAGTTGTTTTGTTTCTGTTATGACAAAATATCTGTTTCCTAATAAAATTTAACGTTCTATCTGGCGGATAGTCAAATCATAAAAGGGACCTTTTCCTTTTTAAGGAAAGGGAAAACGCATAGGAGATTTTTCTGATGAAGACGTTCATACTGTCAGGTATTTTATCGTTCGATATGCGTTTGGATCTCTTTGTCAAACTATCCATGACCTCTTTGCTTGGGGGCGTAAGGAACAAGGATTTTGATAACGTAGCGTATTTTGTTCCTATAATATACCATATAAAGCAGGTGGCTCCGACGCGTGGCCGGGGCCGCCTGAGCGTTATGATGCGGATGTCTTTGTCGGGATTACTTTTCCGTGGCGGTCTTTTCCTTGCGGATGACGTCGTGCGCGCCGCCTTCGACGATGCTGGTGGCGCTGACGAGGGTGAGCTTGGCTTTTTTCTGGAGCTCGGCGATGGTGACGGCGCCGCAGTTGCACATCGTGGACTTGATTTTCAGGCAGGTGCGCTCCACGTTCTCCTTGAGCGGGCCGGCGTAGGGGACGTAGCTGTCGACGCCTTCCTCGAAGGAGAGCTTGCCGGCGCCGCCGAAGTCGTAGCGCTGCCAGTTGCGGGCGCGGTTGGAGCCTTCGCCCCAATATTCCTTGACGAACGTGCCGCCGACGAGCAGTTTTTCCGAAGGGCTTTCGTCGAAGCGGGCGAAGTAACGTCCCAGCATGACGAAATCGGCGCCCATGGCGAGGGCGAGCGTGATGTGGTGGTCGTAGACGATGCCGCCGTCGGAGCAGACGGGGATATACACTCCGGTTTTGCGGTAATATTCGTCGCGGGCCTGGCAGACTTCGATGACGGACGTGGCCTGTCCGCGGCCGATGCCCTTGGTCTCGCGGGTGATGCAGATGGAGCCGCCGCCGATGCCGACTTTGACGAAATCCGCGCCGCACTCGGCGAGGAAGAGGAAGCCTTCGCGGTCGACGACGTTGCCGGCGCCAACCTTGACGGCGTCGCCGTACTCTTTGCGGATCCATTCCAGCGTCAGTTTCTGCCACTCGGAAAAACCTTCGGACGAGTCGATGCAGAGCACGTCGGCTCCGGCTTTGACGAGCGCGGGCACGCGCTCCTTGTAGTCGCGGGAGTTGATGCCCGCGCCGACGACGTAGCGCTTGTGGTCGTCGAGCAGTTCGTTGGGGTTCTCCTTGTGCTCGGAGTAGTCCTTGCGGAACACGAAGGCGGTGAGGCGGCCGTCCTTGGCGACGATGGGCAGCGAGTTGAGTTTTTTGTCCCAGATGATGTCGTTGGCCTCGCTCAGCGAGGTGCCGTCGGGCGCGGTGATGAGTCGGGCCAGAGGGGTCATGAATCCGGATACTTTGTCAGTGGGCTGCATGCGGCTGACGCGGTAGTCGCGGCTGGAAACGATGCCGACGAGCTTGCCGTTGGCGGTGCCGTCGTCGGTGACGGCGACGGTGGAGTGCCCGGTTTTCTCTTTCAGGGCGAGGATGTCGGCCAGCGTGGCGTCGGGGCGGACGTTGGAGTCGCTGGGGACGAAACCGGCCTTGTGGCTCTTGACCCTGGCGACCATGGCGGCTTCGCTCTCGATGGACTGCGAGCCGTAGATGAAGGAGACGCCGCCGGCTTTGGCGAGGGCGATGCCCATCGTGTCGTTGGAGACGGACTGCATGATGGCGGAGACCATGGGGATGGAGAGCTCGATGGCGGGAGATTCGCCCTTTTTGAACTTGACCAGCGGGGTGTGCAGCGAGACGTTTTCCGGCCGGCACTCGCTGGACGAGTAGCCGGGGATCAGAAGATATTCGTTGAAAGTATGCGCCGGTTCGTTGATGTAGGTTGCCATTCTAAACCTCCTGAAAGATGGGAATTCGCTCGCCGGGTGCCCCCGTGCCGAGTGGAAATTATGCCGCAGTATAAACGCGTCGTCATTTTTTTGCAACCGCCGTTTTCGAAAAACGGGACGCCGCCGCCACGAAAACCGACCGGCCCGGGGCGCGAAAATTCTGCCGCGCGGCGCGGACGAAAGATTTTGCTTATTTTTACATTCTACCAGAAATATGCAAGTTGAGCGCGTCCGGGCGGCATTTTTTGAAGGAGCCGGGCCGCGGACAGGATCCGCCGCGGGGTGCGGGGAAAAACAAGGCGAAGACGCGCAAAAAGCCTGGCGGTCGCTTGATCGTCAGGCTTTTTGCGTATGAAATGTTCCGCATGGAACAACGTCAATTATATTCTTTTCTTCGTGTCTCCGTGGCGGCTTTTGTCCTGCCTTTCAGGCGCCGCGCAGCGCGTCGAGCGCGGCGCCGATGTCGGCGGTCACGACGATGGAACGGGCGCGGATCTCCTCGGGGACGCCCTGCGGCTGCGCGTTGACGAGCGCGTAGACGGCGTCGGAATTTTGGAACGCGCGGATCTGGAACGGGTACTTGATGATCCCTGGCGTGTTGGAGCCGACGCCGAGCTCGAGGTAAAGCACTTTGCCCGTTTCGTGTTTTTTCAGAAATTCCTCGTAGCGCCGGGAGGCCGCGCGCCAGCCTTCGTCCTCGACGAACGTGTCGTCGGAGCGCAGGTTCATGGTCATCGGCTTGCCGCATTTCGGGCAGAGCGGGATCAGCTTCGAAGGCACGCGCATTTTCGGTTTTTCGTGCGAGGGCGGTTCGAGCCGGCCGTCGGCGTCGATGGCGAACCCCTGCGCCAGCACCATCCGCCGCACCGTTTCCCGGTTGTCGTAGGTGAGCTTGTGGCACGGCGTGGAACATTGCCACAGGCCGTAATCGCCCTGCGTGTAAAACAGCCGCTCCTTGTCGAAACGGGCTTTCTGGAAGCAATGGTCGACGTTGGTGGTGACGACGAAATAATCCTTTTCGCGCAGCAGCGCGCGCAGGCGGCGGTACGTCGGCCTGGGGGCGTCCATGTAGCGGTTGACGTAGATGAAGCGGCTCCAGAACGCCCACTGCTCCTCGAGCGTCTCGTAGCGGTAGAAGCCGCCGGAATACATGTCGGAAAAGCCGCAGCGCGCCGCGAAGTCGCCGAAGTATTTGCGGAACCGTTCCCCCGAGTAGTCGAATCCCGCCGCCGCGGAAAGCCCCGCGCCCGCGCCGACCACGACCGTCGGGCAGTCGCGCAGCGCCGCGCGCAGCTTTAGGATTTCCTCATGGGGATTTTTAGCGGGCGCCGAGGAGACGGGAATATATTTCTCGATCCAGTTTTTCAAGAACATGGCCGTTTGACCTCCGTGACCGAAATCCGCTCCCCGCTATTCCGAGTCGTCCCTGACCCGGAGCAGCAGCGCCGCGTTGACGACGACGAACACCGAGCCGAAATTGTGCCACAGCGCGCCGGTGACGGGCGTCAGCACGCCGAGCGCCGGGAGGACGACCGCGGAAACGTTGATGACCATGGAAGCGGCGATATTGACCCTGATTTTCCTCATCACTTTCTGCGTCAGGCTGAAAAGATAAGGGATCCTCTTGATGTCGTCGAGCACGAGCACCGCGTCGGCGGATTCGATGGCGATATCGCTGCCGACGCCGCCCATGGCGATGCCCGCGTCGGCGGCCGTCATGGCCGGCGCGTCGTTGACGCCGTCGCCGATCATGCAGACCGGCTCACCGCCGCGCGAGCAGGCGTAGATCGCGTTCATCTTGCCCTCGGGGAGCAAATCGGCTTTCACGTCTTCGATGCCGGCTTTGGCCGCGATGCGCCGGGCAGCCGCTTCGTTGTCGCCGGTCAGCAGCATGGGCGCGACGCCGGCTGCTTTCAGCTTTTGAACGGCGCGCGGCGCGTCCGGCCGGAGCGCGTCGGCCAGCGCAATGAAACCGGCGAGCTGCCCGTCGGAAGCGAGGTAAACAACGGTCGCGCCGCGGCGCATCCATTCCCGCGCCGGCGCGTCCGCGGCGGAAATGTCAACGCCCTGCGACTTCATGAAATCGGCTTTGCCGACGAGAACTCGTTTATTTTCGACGGTCGCGCTGACGCCCTGTCCGGGCACGACCCGAAAGTCTTCCGCCGCGGCGACGCTTCCGTCGGCGCCGGCCAGGATTGCTCGGCCGAGCGGATGCTCCGAGCGCTGTTCGGCCGCGGCCGCAAGGTGCAGGACATCGCTGTCCGCAAAATTGTCGCGGCAGCTTACGGCCGCGGCCACTTGCGGCTTGCCGCACGTCAGCGTGCCGGTCTTGTCGAAAGCGGCGCGCCGGATGCGGGACAGGCGCTCCAGCGCTTCACCCGATCTGACGATGATCCCGTATTTCGCGGCGTTGCCGATGCCGGCGACGACGGCCGTCGGCGTCGCCAGGATGAACGCGCACGGGCAGAAGACGACGAGCACCGTCACGGCGCGCATGAACTCGCCCGTGAAGAACCATGCCGCGCCCGCGCAGAACAGCGCGACGGCGACGAGCCATGTAGCCCAGCGGTCGGCGGTTGCGACGATGGGCGCCTTGTTGGCCTGCGCTTCTTCCGTCAGGCGGATCATGCGCTGCAGGCTGCTGTCGGCGCTGGCCTTTTCGCAGATCATCACGAACGCGCCGAACTGGTTGACCGTGCCGCTGCCGACACGGTCGCCGGGCTTCTTGTCGACGGGAAGGCTTTCGCCGGTCATGACGGACTGGTCGATCGCCGTCTGTCCTTCGACGATCACACCGTCGACGGGCACGGCCTCGCCCGCCAGCACCACGACGCGGTCGCCGGGATGTATCTGTTCCGCGGGGACGTCTTCGCGCTCCTCGCCGCGAAGCACGTGCGCGCCGCGCGGCGTCAGGCGGATCAGCTTCTCGATGCCCGATGCGGCCTTGTCCGACGCGTAGTCCTCAAGCAGCGAGCCGATCTGCATGATCAGCGCCACCTCGCCGGCCGCGAAATATTCCCGCGTCGCTACGGACGCGACCAGCGCCATGGCGACGAGCACGTCCGCCTTGACGTTGCGATCGACGATCAGCCCCCGGCATGCGCCGACGAGGATCGGCGTCCCGCACAGGACGATCGCCGCCCAGGCGACGTCGAATCCCGGCTTTCCCGTGAAAACGCCGCTCAGACTGAGCGCCAGCGCCAGCGCCGAGAGCGCCGCGCAGAAGCCCGTGACGCGCGCCTCGTTTCCCAACCAACGATCCAGCATCGTAAATCCCTCCGTTTTTTGCCGCATGGAAGCGCATAAATAGTTCTTTTCCTATTATACGGAAGGGGTGCACGGAAGAAAGACGCTGACTCGTCAAAAGCGTAACACGATCCGCGGCCGTCCTGGCGCGGCAGGGAACGCGGCGAACGCGGAAAAAAATCACGCGCCGCGGCCCAGCAGGCGCTCGTAAATCTTCCTGTCCTTCTCCTTGAAGACGTTGAAGATCACCTTCATGCTGCCGTGGCTTTTAAGGAATTCCCGCGCCGCGGCGACGGCGATGGCCGCCGCTTCCTCGTTGGGGAAGCGGAACTCGCCGGTGGAGACGCAGCAGAACGCGACCGAGCGTAGGTTCCTTTCCGCTGCCAGCGCCAGACAGGAGCGGTAGCACGAGGCCAGCAGCGCGCGGTGCTCGTCCGTGACCGCGCCGCCGACGATCGGCCCGACGGTGTGGAGCACGAAGCGGCAGGGCAGATTGTACGCGCCGGTGATCCGCGCGCGCCCCGGCGGCTCGTCGCCGCCCAGCCGCTCCATGAGCGCCGCGCACTCGTTCCGCAGCTGCACGCCCGCCGCCGAGTGGATGGCGTTGTCGATGCAGCCGTGGCACGGCACGAAACAGCCCAGCAGCGAGCCGTTGGCGGCGTTGACAATGGCGTCGGCGGCCAGCCGCGTGATGTCGCCCTGCCACAGGTAGATCCCCGGTTCGGCGGGGGAGAGCGACTCGATCGTCACCACGCCTTTGAGCCGCGTCTCCTCCCGCAGATATTCGTCCTGGATCCGCAAGAATTCTGCGGCGGCGGGGGCCGGCGGACGCACGTTCATCAGCGCGCGCAGCAGGCGCTTTCGTTCCTCGGGCGCGGCGGGGATTTTCACGCCGGCATATTCCGACGGTTTTTCGGCGAGCAGTTTCTCGATAAGCCATGCACAGCGTTCCGGCTGATTCATGACGATGCCTTCCTTTCGATCGATGCGGGATATAAGCCTATTTGCCGCGCCGCACGGATCTTTTTTGCGCGAAAATCGACGTTTTAAAAAGTGAAGAACGATTGACTTTATCTGATGAACTATTCTCTGACGACCGATATGCGCTGCTGAACGTGGCGCCCGCTTTCCGCTTCGTCAATCATGGCGACGGCGTAATCGGCGTAGCTGATCGCGCTCTCGCCGCGAGAGTTGAGCGTCAGCTCTTCGCCGCCGAGAATGTAACGGCCGGTGCGCTCTCCTTCGGCCTGAAAATCGCCGGCGGGGCTGACATAAGTCCAGCGGACGTCGCGGCGCGCGCGCAGATCTTTCAGAGCGGCTGCCATCGCTGCGGCAAGTGGTTTGAAGGCATTGGGAAAGTCAGGGGCGTCGGCGACGCAGAGCGAGTGTTCTTTGTCAATATACAAACTGCCTGCGCCGCCGACCACGAGCAGGCGGGTTGCCGTGCCGCTGAGAAGATCGCACAGATGTTTCAGCGACGCGCCGTGCAGCGGCAGTGTTTCGGGAGACCATGCACCGAAAGCGTCGATGACGACGTCGAAGTTTTTCAAGTCATCGGCGGTCAGGTCGAAAAGGTCTTTCGAGACGAATTTGGTGGCTGCGGTTTTGTTTTCTCCGCGAGCGACAGCCGTTACGTCGAGTCCACGGGCCAGAGCTTCCTTGACGAGCAGCTTTCCCTCTTTGCCGTTGGCGCAGATTACGGCGATTTTCATTTTTCAATTCCTCCAGGTCAGATTGGATTTTTTGTCGGAACTATCTCCTTCAATGAAAACAGTTTAACAGAAGGCTCACCCCCACGGAAGGATGCACAATAAAGTGCCTTGGTCACCTGCGGGTAACGGAGACCCCGTGCTGGGCGCCGCGTTTTTGTTTATTGCGCTCCTGCCTTTGAAAAGATATAATCATTGAAGCGACAGCGAACGAACAAAACCCCGCGGCGCGGCTCCGTCCGCCGACGTGGGGCGGTGAAAGCGGAGCCGCCCGCGCGTCCCCGGCGCGGGGGAACGGGCGGCGTTTTTTTCTTTCGGCGAGGGAAAGACATGAAGATCGTTTCCATCGAAACGGGAATCCTCAACACGCCGCTGATCGCTCCGTTCAAGACGGCCGTGCGCCGCGTCGACGCCATGACCGGCGTGCCGGCGCGGATCACCGACGGCGGCGGCCCATCTGACCTCGGCCAGCTCGTGCATTACCGCCGCTGATCTGGACGGCCCGGCGCTGTGCTCCGTCGATCCCGTGACGAGCGGCCCGCAGTTCGACGGCCCCGTGATCCGCCTGGGAAACGGCGCCGGATTCGGCGTCGCCGACGTCCCCGGAGTGAAGTGGAGCGGATGACCGCATGGGGAGAAATTGGAAAGGGAGGACAGATGAAAAAAAATTACTATGCCGAGAACCTCAATTCTCAGAAACTCTATCAGGTGTATGAGACCTCTCTTCTGCGAATCAGGCAGTATCTTGAAGCGGAGATCGAGTTTGTCAGAACGCGGCTGTCCGGGCGCGAGCGCGTTCTGGAGCTTGGCGCCGGATACGGGCGCATTGTGAGGGAGCTGGCTCCTTTCTGCGCCTCGATCGTCGGCGTGGATATCTCGGAAGAGAACGTCAAATTGGGAAAACGGTACTTGAAGAATTTCCCCAATGCGGACATGGTGACGATGGACGTGCACGACATGAGTTTCGACTGTCAGTTCGACGTCGTGCTCTGTTTGCAGAACGGCCTTTCAGCGATGAAAGCGGACGATAAGGTCGTCCGGACTATCATCGGTTTGCTCGCTCCCGGAGGCGCGGCCTATTTCAGCAGCTACAGCGCGAAGTTCTGGGATTTCCGCCTGAAATGGTTCGAAGAACAGGCTTCCAAAGGACTGCTGGGAGCGATCGATCCCGAAAAGACGAAGGACGGCGTTATCGTTTGCGCGGACGGATTCAAAGCGGCGACCCACACGCCCGATGATTTTGAGAGGATCGGAGCGGCTTCCGGCTTTCCTTATCAGGTGACGGAAGTGGATGATTCCAGTGTTTTTCTGATAATTCACAAAACGTCATAAAGCCGCTGTGGCGGACGGGCGGACGCGGCGCCCTTGCTTTGCCGTCGTCCATGATATGGAGCTTTTCAAAGGAGGAAGAAAAATGTTGATCACCAGCGGATTCACCTATGTGGCGTTCCTCGTGTTCTTCGCCGGGCTGCTCGTGTGGTGCCAGAAGGCCACCGGCTGGAAGATTTTCGATTTCGTGCCGCCGATCGTCATGGTCTATCTGTTCAACATGCTCTTCTGCACGGTCGGCCTGTGGGACATGAAGGCCACGGCGCCGGCCTACTCTGCGGTGAAGAACAACCTGCTGTACGGCATGATCTTCGTGATGCTGCTGCGCTGCGACATCCGCAAGATGGTCAAGATCGGGCCGCGCATGCTGGCGATCTTTTTCTGCTGCGCCTTCACGATCATGGCGGGATTTGTCGTGGCCTATGTGATGTTCAAGGGCAAAATCGGCGCCGAATCGTGGCGCGCCATGGGCGCTCTGTGCGCCTCGTGGATCGGCGGCTCGGCCAACATGGCGGCGCTGCAGGGGGCGTTGAACGTGCCGGAGGGCGATTACGCCTGCGCGCTGATCGTCGATACGATCTATTACTCGGTCTGGATCGCGCTGCTGCTGATGGCGGTGCCGCTCGAAAAGGCGTGGAACCGCTTCTGCGACGCGCGCACGGTGACGTTCGAAGAGGCGGAAGACGCCCAGAAGGCCGCCGCGGAAGGCACGGCGAAGATGAGCGGCGCCACGCTCACGATCCTGCTCGGCCTGTCGCTGATGGTCTCGGCGCTGTCGCAGGCGGCGGGCAAGTACGCGGCCGGCCTGATGCCCGGCATGCTCAAGGACGTGTTCAACGCTTCCACCTGCACGATGCTGATCGTCACGGCGCTCGGCCTGGTCGCGGCGCTGTCGCCGATCGGGCGCATTGCCGGCGCCGACGCGCTGTCGACGATGTACCTTTACGCCGTCATCTCGCTGCTGGCTTCCCGCGCCGGATTGAACGAGCTGCTCGACGCGCCGATGTGGCTGATGGCCGGGCTGTTCGTGTTCGTCGTCCACATCGTGGCGATGGTGATCTTCTCGAAGCTGTTCCACTTCGACCTGTGCATGGTCTCCACGGCGTCGCTGGCTAACATCGGCGGCGCGGCCTCGGCCCCGATCGTGGCGGCCGCCTACAATCCCGGCTACACCGCCATCGGCGTGGTCATGGGCGTGATCGGCGCCGCGGCGGGCAACATCCTCGGCTTTGCGGCCGCGTATCTGATGAAAATGTTCGCGTGATACCAACGAAAAACGGCGCGGCCCCGCCCTCGCGGCGGGGCTGTTTTCGACGGAACGGAGGATCTGAATGGAACTGAACGGAAGTTTTCGCGCGCTGCACGCCGGCCTGCCGGAGGACATCCGGCGACTGAAGGTACACGGGGACTTGGAGGGCGCTCTGGCGGCGATCGAACGGCGGCTGGCTTGCGGGAACACGCCGGCGGAGATGCGGTACGCCCTGACGGCGCAGGCGGAGATGATCCGCCGCCTGCCGGGGAACTTCCCTTACCGCCGCGGCGAAGCGCTGGATCTGGTGCGGGAGCATATCGCCGATTTCGGCGCGGACGAATTCGACGAAATGGTTCGCGACGGGCGCGTCGAATGGATTTACGTGAACGGCGAGCCGCGCTATTTCGGGCGTTTTTTCGAGACGCTCTGCAAGGTGGACGCGCGTTTTGCCGCGCGGGCGGGCGTCGTTCCCGCCGGAATCGAGCCGCCGGACGAAAACGGCGAGTCGCGGCTTGACCGCGCCGCGCGCCTGATGCGCGAGAAGGGGAGCATGGCGGTGCGCTTTCGCTGCCGCGCTTTGCTGCGGCTCAAAGACGAGCTGTTCCGCCCCGGCATGAAGGTGAGCGCGGCGCTGCCGCTGCCCTGCGCCTGCCCGTCTCAGAGCGGCGTCGAGATCGATCTGGTCTCGCCGCAGGCGTCGCTGCTCGCGCCCGAGGACGCGCCGCAGCGCGTCGCCGTCTGGAACGAAACGATGGAGTGGAACCACGATTTTTCCGTGGAGTTCTCGTTCACGCGCCGTCAAAACTTTGCCGATCTGTCCCGGCCGCCGAAGCAGCCCCGCGGCGAAGCGCCGCGGCTGGACGACACGGCCGAGCTGCCGCCGCACGTGCTTTTCACGCCTTTCATGAAGAGCCTGGCGCGCGAGATCGCCGGCGGCGCCGAAACGGCGCTGGAAAAAGCGCGGCGCTTTTACGACTTTATCACGCTGAACGTGAAGTACCGCTTCATGCCCGATTATTTCTGCCTCGAGGACATCGCCGCCAACTGCGCCCGCAACCTGACGGGCGACTGCGGCGTGCAGGCGCTGCTGCTGATCGCCCTGTGCCGGGTGTCGGGCGTACCGGCGCGCTGGGAGAGCGGCTGGGTGACGCGGCCGAACTTCTGCAGCGGGCACGACTGGATGGCGTTCTACGCGTCTCCTTTCGGCTGGCTGTACGCCGATCCGTCCTTCGGCGGCGGCGCGGCGCGCGACGGGAACGAGGCGCGGCGGCAATTTTATTTCGGCAATCTCGACCCGTGGCGCATGGCGGCCAACACGGCCTTTCAGGCGGACTTCCCCGTGCCGTGGGAAGGCTGGCGCTGCGACCCGTACGACAACCAGTCGGGCGAAATGCTCTGCGACGGGCGCGGTCTGCGCTGGTATGAGTTCACGAGCGCGAAAGAGGTCGTTTCCTGCGAAGAAGCGGAATGAAGCTGTTTTTTTCGGCGGCAAGACGCCGCTCCGAACGCCGCCTTTCTTCTTCGCGTGGAATGTTTCGTGTGGAACATTTTTTGTGAATGAAGCCGTAGTAACTGTTTGTTTTATATACGCCAAAAACAATTTATCCGTTTCGTCTGCGGAGAACGAAAACGTTTCCTTGGAAAACGCTGTCGATAAAAAGGGCCTCGAGGCTTTTTAGCGAAAACTGTTATAAAATAAATCGCGCGGACGGCGTGTGCGTCCGCGCGATTTATTTACGCGATTTTTTTCAAAAAAAGGAGTCTGATCATGATGAGATTCGAAATGCTGTGCCTTGCCGCGCTGCTTCTGATCCTGCCGGTCGTGCCGGCGGCGGCGCGGCCGGCGCTGAACCTGACGGACGAACGCATCGCCGATGTGGACGAGCTTTCGCAGATTCCCTCGTCGTATCTGCGCGGCGCGCTGAACGTGCGCTGGCTTGGCGGAAAAAAGCAGAACGAACTGGCCGCGGCGGCCATGGCGAAATTTTTCGCGCCATGGCGCGGCGGCGCCGTGGACGATCCTCTCGTTCCCGGATGGGGCTTCGACGTGCTCGACGCGCCGCGCTGGGGCGAAAATTTGCAGCCGCTGACGGAGGAGAAAAAAGCGGCCCTGCGCGGGCAAGCCGACATGGGGCGCTTCCCCTCCATGGACCTCTGCGCCGTCGCCGTGGTCAACACCAGCGCCCGGGCGCTGCCCACGAACCGCCCCGCTTTTGCCGATCCGGGAGCCGCCGGCGAAGGCTTTCCGTTCGATTACATGCAGTGCGGCGCCGTTTGGGCCGGCACGCCGCTGCGCGTGAAACACGCCGACCGCAGCGGGGCCTGGTATCTGTGCGAGTCCGGTCTGTTCTCCGGATGGATCAGAGCCGCCGACGTCGCTCTGGCGGGGCGTTCGTTCATGGAAAAATACGACACCGGCCGTTACGGCGTGATCGTGGCCGACGACACGCCGCTGCGCGACGCCGGCGGGCGCACGCTGACCGTGGTTCACACGGGCGCGATTTTTCCCGTGGCTTCGGAGCGCGACGGCGCGCTGGTGCTGAACGTGCCCGTCCGCACTTCTGCGGGAACTGCGAAAGTCGCTCGCGCCGTCGCCGGCGCGGCGGAACGCTGGCCGCTGCCGATGGACGCCGCCGGCGTCGGCGCGCTCGCCGACCGCTTCGTGAGCGTGAACTACGGCTGGGGCGGTCTGTTCGAGGACCGCGACTGCTCGGCCACCATGCACGACCTGTTCCTGCCCTTCGGCATCGGCCTGCCGCACCACAGTTCTTTGCAGGCGAAATGCGGTGTTTTCATCGATTTGACCGGAAAGAGCAACGAGGAAAAACTGAAGATCATCCGCGCACGCGGCGTCCCGTTCCGCACGCTGATCGGCATGAAAGGGCACGTGGCCCTGTTCATCGGGCTGTCGCCCAAGGGCGAGCCGCTGATCCTTCATAACTTTTGGGGTGTCCGGCTCGCGTCGGAAGAAAATCCCGATCTGAGCGGCCGCATCGTGCTCGGCCGCGTCGTCGTCACCACGCTGCGTCCCGGCGTCGAGCGCCGCGGCATGGTCGCTCCCGGCGGGCTGCTCGACCGCATCACCACGCTGACCTTCCTGCCGGGCTTCGAACCGGCGGAGAAAGGCTTGGGGGAGCGAGAGTAAGGATGTCAGATTCTATCGATGAAAAGCGAGCACGGCGATACCTTCTTGACGCCGCTCTGTGCTTCTGATTTTCACAACGAAAAACGGCGGCTTTGACCGTTATTTCAAAACCGCCGTGAGGCTGCCGTATTCCGTTCAGGCGCCTAAACTTGCCGCCGCAGCGACGGCTCTTTATAGATCCCTTTTCAAGTAAATCATATCGATCAGCTGTCGACCATCTTCATATATAGGGTGGTCATAATTCTCTACAAAAAAATCTTTGACGATGTGTGATTTTACAAATCCGCATCTTTCGTAGAAACGGAGTATCGCAGGAGTATTGCCTGTCCCTGCATATAACTCGCCGCCAGGCTTCTTGTAGTGATCGACGATAAAGGCAATGAGCTTTTGCCCATATCCTTTCCGTTGGTGTTCGGGAACGGTAACGATATTTTTAAGCTCGTATCTCCCTGCGTGTTCTTGTGTGACGACACAGATCGCCCTTGCGTCGTCGTCGCATAAAGCGAACATGTCGCCGCGATACAAATATTTCTCTATCATGTGTACCTGTTCATCCGCGATCAGCAGAAGTTCCATATACTTTGTTTTATCGCTGTCATCGATCTTTACGATCTTCATTTGCCGTTTTCCCTTTCCGCTTCTCTGCGATCGTTGCAGATCCATTATATCATTTGCACTTTCATGAGAAATCTTCATCTGGCAAACGTCTTTTATCGCCCGCATATGATCGGAACCTACGACACGGGGCCGATGAAGATCCACGAATGGTATGCCGGCTTCACTCCGCAGCCCCCCCGATCAGGCTGACGCTCCCGCCGCAGGGAAAGGATCCGGCGTCAGTCGAGCGTGATCGTTTTTTGAAGCGGCGGCCGCGGTGACGCGTTGGGAACTTCAGAGCGTTCGTGGAGTTTCACGGCTAGCGCGGTCACGGCGCTGTGTGCCATGTGCGAAGACGGAACGCTGCGCAGGGGAGGGGGCGACAGGAACGCGCGGCATCGCTTGTCTTGATAAAAACGGCCCGGGACTCGGCCGTGATGACCGAGCCCCGGGATTGTTTTTTGGCGCGCTTTGTTTACACGCCCAGCGCGTCGAGCCACTTTTTCAGGCTGGCGGCGCTGGGGCGGCCGTTGAGCAGCCTGCCTTCGCGGATATCGGCGCCGGGAGCGCTGCCTTGCAGGTCTTTGGCGGTGCTGCCGAAGCCGCTGCCGCCGGAGGTGGCGAACAGCACGACCGTCTTGCCGGCGAAGTCGCCGGCTTCGAGGAACGTGCGGATGATCGAGGGGGCGGTGTACCACCAGATCGGGAAGCCGAGGAAGATCACGCCGTAGCCGGAAAGCCCCGTTTTCTTTTCGGCCAGCGGCGGACGAAAGGTTTTGTCCCGCATCTCCACGGAACTGCGCGATTTTTTGTTCATCCAGTCGAGATCGGCATCGGTGTAGGGAACGGCCGGACGGATCTCGTAGAGATCGGCTCCGGCGGCTTCCGCCAAGTTCTGGGCCGCGGCGCGCGTGACGCCGCTGGCGGAAAAATAAGCGACCAGTTTTTTGCTCATGAAAGAACTCCTCCTTGAAGGTCATCATACAGGCATTGGTTTAACGTTTCCATTCGAAGAGAACCGTGACGTCGCCGTCTCCAAGCGCCTGCGACAGACCTTCGGAATCGGCGGCGCGCCCGAGGCGCGTGTAGCTGTAAGCGCTGGAAAACGTTCCGTAAAACAACACCAGGCAATTATCGCCGTAAAGCATGAAGTCGCCGGCGCGGATCCGGCCGGGGCGTTCGCTTTGGGTTGGCAGCGGAGCGTCGAGAGAGAAATACTTTTCGTTGCCGTTCAGCTCGCTCATGCGCAGCCGGAGCGGCAATCTGGCGGCCAGCGCCCGTGCGGCGGCGTTGTCTTCGAGGACGAGGGTGAAGCTCTTGCCGCCGATCGTCGCCGTGATCATCGTCTTTTCGGCGGCCATGGCGGGCTCGATGAACGCCGACAGCAGCGCCACGGCGAAGAACAGTGCGCGCACGGCCTGGACGCTCCTGCCCATAGCGGAGGCCTCTGTCATGGCCGGATAACTCTCGATTCCGCCGGCTGTTTCGGCGCCATCCACGGCGTACGGCTCACCGTCGGCCGCCGTCGCCAGCCGATAGATGTCGCGGAATCCGCAGTCGGAAAAAGAGCGCTGGGCGGCGCGATCCAGCAGCGTCTTGAGCTGCCCGGCCTCAGGCTTGACGAGATAACCAATACTTTTTTCATGTGAAAAGTTCCCCCCTAAAAAGTTGGCGCTCTCAACCGTACTATCAAACTTTGCGCTTCATGGCGAAGATCAGGAAATCCAGCGTGTCCGGCTTTTTCTGATCCGCGTGGATTTTCCGCAGCAGGCGCTCCCGATGCTCGGCCAGAAACTTCAGGCGTTCGTTCCCCTTCGCGCGAGCCGTAAAACGGCCGATCGCGTCGGACGCGCAGCCCGCGTCTTTCAGATGCCGGACGAGCGTCCGTTCCTGCGATAGATCGTCGTACAGAGCGATCACCCCTTTTTGCTTGATGAGGCCAATTATAGGTTTTGAGCTTTACAATATCCAATACTCATGTTAAATTCTTGACAATGCCTGATAAGCATACGGCAAGGAAGGATGTGGATTTATGGAACTGCGGGTTTTGCGTTATTTTCTGGCCGTGGCCCGCGAAGAGAACATCACCCGTGCGGCGGGTTATCTGCACCTGACCCAGCCGACGCTGTCGCGCCAGCTCATGGAGCTGGAGAAGGAGCTGGGCAAGAAACTCTTCGTGCGCGGCGCGCGCCGAGTCAGCCTGACCGAGGAAGGAATGCTGCTGCGCAAGCGCGCCGGAGAGATGATCGAACTGGAAGAGAAGACGCTTGCCGAACTGCAGCAGGACGGCGAGGCCGTAAGCGGCGGCGTGTTCATCGGCGCCGGCGAGACCGACGCCATGCGCATGGCCGGGCGGGCGGCGTGTCAGTTGCGTCGGGAAGGTGCGCGCGTCTGCTGTCATCTGTACAGCGGCAACTCCATCGACGTCACCGAACGGTTGGATCGCGGCCTGTTGGATTTCGGCATTTTGCTTGGCCCCATCGACACGAGAAAATATGATTCGTTGCTGTTGCCGGCGAAGGACATCTGGGGAGTTCTGATGCCCGCCGGCCATCCGTTGGCGAAGAAGAAATCCATCCGCGCCGAGGAACTTTGGGACGAGCCGCTGATTCTTTCGCGTCAGGGCATGATCGAGTCCGATATCTCGCGCTGGCTGAAAAAAGAAATCGGCCAGCTTCATGTAGCCGCGACCTACAACTTGGTCTTCAACGCTTCGCTGATGGTCAAAGAAGGGGTGGGATTGGCGCTGACCTTTGACCGCCTTGTCGGCACCGGCGGCGAGAGCGGACTTGCCTTTCGGCCTCTCTCGCCGAAAGTGGAGTCGGGAATGCAGGTCGTGTGGAAAAAATACCAGGTTCACTCACGCGCTGCGGAACGATTTCTTGCAGCGCTGCGCGCGCAGTGCGAAGCGGCAGAATGACTGCCGCGGATGGAGGAAGATCGGCTATGGGCGATCTTCTGAACGAAAAAGAAATTTTGGAAAATGCCGTAACGCCGAAAGAGATCTGTCGCTTTGGACTGAAAGTCCCGGCGGTCACCATGCTTATCCTGGGAGTTCAGTTCTTTCTGAAGCGAGGCCAAGGTGTTGGCGTCAATGAAAATTGCGGAACCTATTGACACTATAAGAATGATTCCATATAATAACCAAGAAAATAAGTGCGTGCTCAAATTATTTTGGTGTCAATGTAGAAGTCGTGCGATTTGCTTAAAGCCGGGGCGGCGTGAGGGAATCCGTGGTCTTGAAGTGTGGGGGAGCTGGGGAGTGTTCGTGTAATGCAGTGTAAAAAATTTCTGTGTAAATAATTTTTTGCCATTTTTGACAGGGGGAGAGATTCCGCGATGAACGATTTCAAAAAGAAACTGGAGAAAAAGCTTCGCGATCCCGAGTACAAGGCGAAGTGGGACGCTTACGATCCTGAGTATCAGGTCATCAAGACTCTGATCGAAGCGCGCCGCAAGAAGAACGTCACGCAGAAGCAGCTCGCCGAGATGACGGGCATCACGCAGCCCGACATCAGCCGTCTCGAGAACGGGCGCGGCAACCCGTCGCTGCGAACGCTCAACAACCTCGCCAAAGGATTGGGCATGGCGCTTAAGGTGGAATTTGTCGACGTCAAAAAGAAGTAGTTTTTTCTGCGTGGTTAGGAAATTTACGAAAGATCCGTCAGACACTTCCGAAAAACGGAATGTCTGACGGATTTTTGTATTCGTTCTCAGCTGAGCAGCATGCGGTCGTTGTCCAGATTTTTCTGCATCGCCTCCTTGAAGCGGTCCAGCAGCGCGGGCACCGTCATACGGGCGCGCTCCTCGTCCCGCAGGTCGAAGAGGATGCGCCCGTTGTCCATCATGATCGTGCGCGAGCCGAGCGCCAGCGCCGAACTGATGTTGTGCGTGATCATCATGCAGGTCAGTTTGTTTTCGGCAACGATGTTTTTCGTCAGCGCCAGCACTTTTTCCGCCGTGGCGGGATCGAGCGCCGCCGTGTGCTCGTCGAGCATCAGCAGTTTCGGCGTCACCAGCGTCGCCATCAGCAGCGTCAACGCCTGACGCTGGCCGCCCGAAAGCGTGCCGACGCGCGCGCTCATACGGTTCTCCAGCCCCAGCTCGAGCGTGGCGACGCGGTCGCGCAGATATTTCTTTTCGCGCGCCGAGAGGCCAAAGGGGGAGACGTGCTCGTCGTTGCGGATGAAGGCCAACGAAAGGTTTTCCTCCACCGACATGGAAGGCGCCGTGCCCTGCATGGGATCCTGAAAGAGGCGGCCGATGAAGTGAGCGCGCCGGTAATCTTTCATGAAGGTGATGTCCTGTCCGTCGAGCGCGATGCGGCCGCTGTCCACGTAAAAGGCGCCGCTGACGGCGTTGATGATCGTCGACTTGCCGGCGCCGTTGGAGCCGATGACGGTCACGAACTCGCCGCGATCGAGGTGCAGCGAGAAGTTTTCCAGCACTTTTTTCTCGCTGGCCGTGCCGGGGTCGAAAGTCTTGCTGATCCTGTCGAGAGTCAGCATCGACGGTTCGCCTTCTTCCGCAGCGCGAACCTGACGCGCGACGCCAGCGCCGGCCAGGAGATAGCCGCTGCCACGATCAGCGCCGAGAGCAGCTTGAGGTCGTTGGCCGACACCGACGAGGAGATGGCGCCGGCGATGATAAGCCAGTACGCCGCGCCTCCCAGCAGCGCCGCGGAAACGCCGCGACGCACGGACGGCCAGCGCATGGCGCCGGTCAGCACCTCGCCGATGATCAGCGAAGCGAGGCCGATGACGACCATGCCCGTACCCATGGTGATGTCGCAGAACTGCTGGTACTGGGCGATCAGCGCGCCGGACAAGGCCGGCATGGCGTTGGCCAGACACAGGCCGACGGTGATCGTATACTGCGGATTGATGGACGAGGCGCTGACCATGCGAGGATTGTCGCCGGTGGCGCGGATCGAGAGCCCCAGTCGCGTGCGCAGAAAAAACACGAGCATAAGCCCCACGGCCACGGCTGCGCCCGCGGCGATCAATAATCGTGTCCATGGCTGCGCGACGCGCGGCAGCGCGGATTTCAGCACCGAGAATACGGTGTCCAGACGCAGCAGCGTCAAGTTGGCGCGCCCCCCCATGACGCGCAGGTTGACTGAGTAGAGTGCCGTCATTGTGACGATGCCGGCAAGGATCGACTGGATCTTCAATTTCGTCTGCAAAAAGGCCGTTACAAGGCCGGCTCCCGCGCCGGCCAGAGCGGCGCAGAACAGCGCCAAGAATGGATGCCCCGTCGCCGTCAGCGCCGCCGATACGGCGGCTCCCAGCGTGTAGCTGCCGTCGACGGTCATGTCGGCGATGTTGAGAGTACGAAAGGAAAGGTACAGGCCCAGCGCTACAAGGCTGTAGATCAGCCCCTGCTCGACCGCGCCGCGAATCAGAAAAAGGCTCATGAGAAACAGCGGCTCCGCCGGGCTACTTGACGTATTTGGAAACGTCGACGCCGAGCGCGGCGGCAGTTTCGCCGTTGACCACGACCGAGACCTCGTGCAGCACTTCCACGGGCGTATCGGCGATCTTTGCGCCGTTCAACACGCGGATGATCATCTGCCCCGCCTGGCGTCCCAGATTCGTGTAGTTGATGCCGCTCGTGGCCAGCCCGCCGTCGTGCACGAGCGAGTCCACAGCGGTATAGACGGGCACCTTGTGCTCTATGGCCACCTGCGACAGCAGCGGCATGGCCAGCGCCGTGGTGTTGTCGTCGGGCACGTAAATGGCGTCGACCTTGCCCATCAATGAGTTGACGGCGGGGACGACTTCGGCGGCGGTGGAGACGACGGCTTCGCGGAAGGCGATGCCGCGCTTGGACATTTCGGCCTCGGCCTTGCGTACCGTGTTGGTGGAGTTGGCTTCGGCGGTATTGTAGATGATGCCGTAGTTCTTCAGGCCAGGCGTGAGCTCTTCGGCAAGGTCGAGCACGTTGCTGGGATGGATGGCGTCGCTGACGCCGGTGACGTTGCCGTCAGGCCGGGCGGGGTTTTTTACCAGCCCGGCGGCAACAGGGTCGGAGACGGCGGCGAAGACCACGGGAATTGTCTCCGCGGCCGCGGCAGCGCCCTGCGCGGCGGGCGTGGCGATGGGGACGATGACATTCACCCCGCGGGCGACGAACTTCTGGCAGATGGCGCTGATCAGCGAAGGCGAATTCTGCCCGTTCTGGTAGTCGATCTCCGCCACGTCGGGACCGTAGCCGGACGCTTTGAGCTCGGCGAGGATGGCAAGGCGCACTTCGTCGAGCGAAGGATGCTCGACCAGCTGGACGATGCCGACGCTGAGCTTCGGAGCGGCCAGGGATGACGAGGCGTACAGGGCCAGCAGGGCGCAGGTCGCGAAGAATTTTTTCATGGTCATGACAAAAACCTCTCTTTCGAAAATGATTTTTTCCGGGACGACGAAATTCACAACGGCCGCCGCATGGTGCCGGGGCAGCGAGTTTTTCCTCCTTTCTCAAAAAAACAAGGCCCGCCCCTGAACGGATACGTTCAAGGACAGGTCCTGAAAAAAGGCCTGCGGTGCCACCTTGATTGCCTTTCGCGAAAAAGGCCGCTCGCGGGATGCCAACACATCCCCGCTCTGTTACGGGAGCTCCCGTCGGGCCCTACTGGGCGAGCTTTCGCCGTTTGGGTCCGCCCTCGGCGGTCCATTTGTCCGAGCCGCATTTCTGCCGGGATCTCAGCTGCCCCGGCTCTCTGTGAGCGCGCGCTGCGGTTTTATCTCCGCGTCTTCGGTTTGGCGTTGTGAAGTCGTTGGGATTATTTAAGCACGAAATTCGAAAAAAGCAAGTGTTTTTTTACGGCCGGGCACGAGCGGGCGAGTCCGTATTTATGACTTGATGTATTATAATGGCGCTGACATGAGACGGCGTTTTACCGTGAACGAGGGAGAAATATCACATGCTTGTTTCGACGAAAGGGCGTTATGCTCTGCGCGTACTGATCGATCTGGCCGAGCATCAGACGGGAGATTATGTGCCGTTGCGGGCGATCGCCGAGCGCCAGCAGATCTCGGAAAAGTATCTGGAAGCCATCCTCAAGTCGCTGGTGCGCGACAAGATTCTCGCCGGCATGCGCGGCAAAGGCGGCGGCTACAAGCTGGCCGTCGCGCCGGAAGAACTGACGGTGGGGCACATTCTGCGGTTGACCGAACCTTCTCTGGCGACCGTGAGCTGCCTGGCGGAGCGCGGCGAAAAGTGCAGACGCCGCGGAGAATGCCGCACGTTGCCCATGTGGCGGGAACTGGATTCGATGATCCTCGCCTATCTTGACGGGCGCAAGCTGGCGGATCTGGTCAAAAAAGGCGGTTCCGGCGCCGACGGCCTTTGAAAGAGCAAAAATTCCGGGCTTCCCGCGGTCGGAGCATTTCGGCGCGGGGAGCTTTTTTCCGTCCTGAAGTTCGCCTTTTTGATCTGATACTGATTTTCAATGAGAAAGCGTCATTGAGAATGCCACGCTGGCGCGCGATTTCATGCAGTTTTCGGCGCGCCTTCGGCGCTCTGAAAAGGGCGAAGAGCCTGTGCTTTTTTAACGAAAACGAGAATGAAAAACAAACTTCATGAGGTACAATTATGCTGACTCTACGCCGTATGTGCGGTCACGCAGCGGCGGATCGGAGAGTGACAGGATGAAAACTTCAATCAAAAAACTGCTCGAAGACGTGCGCGACGGTGCGGTGCCGGTGGATCAGGCGCTGCTGGCCCTGAAAGAAGCGCCGTTCGAGGACATCGGCTTCGCCAAGGTGGACCTGCACCGCCCCGTGCGGCAGGGCGCGGCGGAAGTGATCTACGGCGCGGGCAAAACGCCGCCGCAGATCGTCGCCATTCTCGGCGTCATGGCCCGTCACGGCCAGAACAACGCGATCGTCACGCGCCTGTCGCCGGAAGCGGCGCAGGAAGTGAACGCCGCCTTCCCGATCGAATATCATGCCGAGGCGCGGCTCGGGCTTGTCGGCGGCTTTCCGAAGCCCGACGGCATCGGCCGCATCGTCGTCGCCACGGGCGGCACGAGCGATGTCCCCGTCGCCGAAGAGGCGGCACTGACGGCGCAGATGTTGGGCAACGACGTGCTGCGCCTGTACGACGTGGGCGTGGCCGGACTGCACCGCACGCTGTCGCATCTCGACGAGCTGATGAGCGCCAGCGTCATCATCGCCGTGGCCGGCATGGAGGGGGCGCTGGCCAGCGTTGTCGGCGGGCTGGTCGACTGCCCCGTCGTCGCCGTGCCGACGAGCGTGGGCTACGGCGCGTCCTTCGGCGGCATATCCGCCCTGCTCTCCATGCTCAACTCCTGCGCCAGCGGCGTCACGGTCGTGAACATCGACAACGGTTTTGGCGCGGGGTACTTTGCCAGCATGGTCAATCATATGGAGGTCAAAAAATGAAAACGATTTATTTTGACTGCGCGATGGGGGCGGCCGGCGACATGCTGACGGCCGCATTGCTGGAGCTGACACCGGACCGGGAGGCGGCGCTCGCGAAGCTGAACGCGCTCGGTGTGCCCGGCGTGCGTTTTGCCGCGGCGAAGGCTGTCAGGAGCGGCATCGCCGGCACGCAGATGACCGTCACGGTCGACGGCGAGGAGGAAGGCGAAGGCAGCGCCCGTGACCATGGTCACTGCTGCAAGCACGGCCACGATCATGAGCACGAGGCGCACTGCCGCGATCACGATCATGAGCATCGCCGTCACGCCCACCACGGCATGGCCGACATCGAGGCTATCGTCAACGGACTGAACACCTCCGAAAACGTGCGCTCTCAAATCCTCGAAGTGTACGAGCTCATCGCCGCCGCCGAAAGCGCCGTTCACGGCGTGCCGGTGACGGAAATCCACTTCCACGAAGTGGGCGCTTTCGACGCCGTTGCCGACATCGCCGCCGTCTGCACGCTGATGGAAGAACTGGCGCCGCGGCGCGTGATCGCTTCCCCCGTCAACGTCGGCGGCGGACATGTGCACTGCGCTCACGGCGTCATGCCCGTTCCCGCGCCGGCGACCGCTCTGCTTTTGCGCGGTGTCCCCATGTACGGCGGGCACGTGAGCGGCGAACTGTGCACGCCCACCGGCGCGGCGTTGCTCAAGCGCTTCGTCTCCGATTTCGGCGCCATGCCCGTGATGGCTGTCTCGGCCATCGGCTACGGCATGGGCAAAAAAGACTTTGAAGCCGCCAACTGCGTGCGGGCCTTCCTCGGCGAAAGCGAGTAAACGCCTGAAAGGAATTACTTCATGGACCAGCTTCACGAAAAATACGGACGGCTCAAAGACCTTTTGCGCGGGTTCGGCGGCGTGGCCGTGGCCTTTTCCGGAGGCGTCGATTCGACGTTTCTTTTGAAGGCCGCCCGCGAGGCATTGGGCGACCGCGTTCTCGCCGTCACCGCGCAGTCCTGCTTTTTCCCCCGGCGCGAGCTCGACGAGGCCAACGACTTCTGCGCGCGCGAGCGTATCCGGCACGAGATCTGCGTCTGCGACGAGCTGAACGTTCCCGGCCTTCGCGAAAACCCGCGCAACCGCTGTTACCTGTGCAAGCGCGCCCTCTTCGAGAAGATGATCGCGCTGGCCGCCTCGCGCGGGTTCGGCTGCGTCGCCGAGGGCAGCAATATGGACGATATGGGCGACTACCGCCCCGGCCTGCAGGCCGTCGCCGAGCTGGGCGTCAAAAGCCCGTTGCGCGATGCCGGCCTGTACAAGGCCGAGATCCGCGTCTTGTCAAAAGAACTGGGGCTGCCGACGTGGAACAAACCGTCCTTCGCCTGCCTCGCTTCGCGCTTCGTCTACGGCGAACCGCTCAGCGAAGAAAAACTGAACATGGTCGAACGGGCCGAGCAGCTGCTCCTCGAGCTGGGACTGACGCAGATGCGCGTGCGCGTTCACGGCGACGTCGCCCGCATCGAAGCGCTGCCCGAACAGTTCGCCCTGGTCATGCAAAACCGCGAACGTCTCGCCGCCGAGTTCAAAAAGATCGGCTTCGGCTATGCCGCGCTCGACCTGCAGGGCTACCGCACCGGCAGCATGAACGAAACGCTGGGCACAAAGTAGTTGGCGCAAAAAAATCTCCGTTCCCGAACGGTCGCTTCGGAAACGGAGATTTTTCGATTTTCATGGAATGTTCCGTGTGGAACATGGTCGTTGGCGACGTATGGCCGGCGGTTTCCCGTTTGAATTCATTCGGTCCGCCTTTTTCCGCGGCGGGGCGCGTTTCTCTCGTGCAGAATATGCGTATGCACCCATTCGAACGCGCGCGATTCGCCTTCGTCCTTCAGCACGCGCAGCGCTTCTTCGATCAGCGCCGCCGTGTTGGGGTGAATGAGGTAATGGTTCCTGAACCTGTCGTAATACTCCCACGGCGCGGCGTCGGTGTACTTTTCGCCGAGATAGATCATGCTGGCGGCGACGCGGTCGCAGAACATCTCCGCCACGTACTTCCGCGGCATCTCCATGCCGCACATCGGCCGGGCTTCGCCGTCTGCGTCGTCGCCGACGGCGTAGTCGATCCAGTATTCGAAATGGTGCTTGTTGCGTCCCTTGTGGTGCAGCCACGCCGCGCTGTATCCTTTGTCGAGGCGCTCGGCGTTGTTGGGACTGCGCGTGCCCTGGTAATACCTGGCGCCCACGAAAAATTCGACGGGCGCGTACTTCGACAGGTCGTGCAGCAGGCCCTGTCGGTACAGTCCGAGGCGGAAACAGAATTTCATCACCAGCAGCTTGTGCCGCGTGATCGTTTTGAAGTGGAGGAGCGGATGCATCGCAGTTCATCCCCTTGCCGTCCGTGATAATTTTTATTGACGCCCGCGAGCCGTCCGCGGGCGTCTTTTCATTATACCCGAAGAACCCTTTGTAAAAGCGGCGAAAGCTCTTGCTTCGTTCATAATAAAATATCCCGGTGCAATCGCGCTATATTTGCTGCACTCTGCGGTTGTTTTTTGGGGGAAGAGTTTTTTTGAGCGATAAAATGTAGATGTTTTTAAATGATATTTTTGATATAATCTAAACGTTGTTAAAGAATGAAGAAACGAAGGTGATGCGTTGATTCCTCTTGCCCATGTGAGAAAAAACGAAGACGGTTCGTGGGAAAAACAGACGCTCGCCGAGCATCTCGAGGCGGTCTCGCGGCTGGCGGCGGAGTTTGCTAGCGCGTTCGCCTCGGAGGACTGGGGGCGCATCGCCGGCCGGCTGCACGATCTCGGGAAAGCGCTGCCGGCCTGGCAGAAACACTTGAAGGACGACAGCGGCTGTGAACCGGAGCTGGTGCAGAAGCTCGACGGTGACGGCGGCAGCGCGCCCCAGCACAGCGTCGCCGGCGCCGTGGCGGCTGTTTGTGATTTTCTCGGCCGCAAGGAGCCGATGGACGTGCCTGCGGTGTGTGCCTGGGCGCTGGCCTATGCGATCGCCGGGCATCACGCCGGACTCGCCGACTGGGACGGCGACGGGCGCTCGGCGCTGATCAGCCGATTCCAAGAAGCGTACGAGGCGAAAGCTGTCGAAGAGATTGGGCAATGTCTGGGGGAAGGGGATTCCCGGATCAATTTTGCCCCTTCGATGTTGCATTGCCAGCCGCCGTTGCCAAGGTCTTTTCTGGGGCTGACGACGGAAAATTATCTAAACGAGAGCGAAAATTTCCATCTCTGGGTGAGGATGCTGTTTTCGTGCCTGATCGACGCGGATTTTCTCGACACGGAATCCTTCATGACGCCGGAACGGACGCAGGACCGCGGCGGTTACGCGACGCTTGCGGAGATCGAAAAGGCGTTTGCCCTTTTCATGAAAAAGCTGTCCGAATCTGCGGCAGATACGCCGGTGAACCGCTGCCGTCGGAACGTTCTGAACGACTGTCTGGCGGCCGCAAAGTCGCTTTTATCAAGAAATAATATAAAAGAGCCTGTCTCTCTCCCTCTCTGTCGTGGGAGTTTGAGACAGGCTTTTCTTTTCGCGCCTTTATGCCGTGTTCCGTTAAAAAGGCCAACGACTCTCTGCCATTTTTAGAGCGCCGAGGGTGCGTTGAAAGCTGCATGAGGCCTTAGAGCACCTGTTTTTATGCGGCCCGGCCACATGGAGGCGCGGTATTTTTTAATTGAAACCAGCGTTACTTTGCGGCAGGAGCAGATTCTTCTTTCGTGTCAGCCATGGAATCCATCACTTTATCCTTTATTTCCCCGGCTTTCTCGACCGCTTTGTCGGTGAGTTCCGCGGCTTTCTCTTTGACCTCTCCGGCTTTCTCGACGACTTTATCCTTCATCTCGCCGGCCTTCTCTTTGACCTCTTCAGCTTTTTCGACAACCTTGTCCTTGAGCTCAGCTGCCTTGTCCTTGACTTCCTGCTTGATCTGAACGTTGCCGTCAGGCGTTTTCTCGAATGGGCCTATCCCCTTGTAATAGCAATATCCCAGCACACAGGCGGCAATTAGAAGAATGAGAAGAATCATTTTTTTCATCTTGAGTCACAGCTCCTCTTTCTAAATTTGCGGCATTCTTTCGGATGCCACGACGACATTTTACTATATTTCTTCAGAATGGCAAACTGCGACCCGGACAACGCAGTAGAACCAAGAGGCGAGGCGTTTTCTCCGAAAGGTCGCGGTCATTATGGTGCACGGTCTCTTCAAGAGCTTGCAGAGTGACGCCCCATTTACGATCGACGTCTTGCAGGAACGGGGGAGCGTAGAAGTGGCGGTATGTGGTGCAGGCGTTTGGGAGGAATGAAACTTACGAGGCCCTTTTTGTCTTCAAATCGACGCTGCCTGATGCTTTATTTCCACCGGCGTTGAGGAAAATTCCCACGAAGATCACGGCGGCGCAGACGGCCTGGATCATGGAGAGCGCTTCTCCCATAAAAACCATGGCGGCGAAAATGCTGACGACCGGCGATCCGTTGAGGAACGCTCCTGTCGCGCCCGCGCCGATGCGCTGGATTGATATTTGCTGAAGCACGTAAGCGCAGCTTGAACCGAGAATGCCGATGTACAACGTGCCGAGCAGGGCGCGTCCCGACAGCGCCAGGTTCATCGGCTGGCCAACGGTGGCGATGAGCGCTGCGGCCAGCACGCAGGACGCGGCCATGTTGCACAGTGTCACCACGATCGGCGAGGATTTTGTGATTTTTTTGCCCAGCACGGTCATCGCCGAGCAGCAGAAAGACGCGCAAAATTCCATCAGATCGCCTTTGTTCAGCGACAGATTGGCCAGCAGCGACAGGTCGCCTTTGCAGAGCAGGCAGACCGCTCCGCCCAGCGCGAAAACGATGCCGCAGACGCGCCGCGGCGTCAGCCTTTCGCCGAGGAAAACGGCGGCCAGGATGGTCGTGATCAGCGGCGACGTGGCGAAGATGATGGCGATATTTGTCAACGACGTGAACTTGATCGCGTAGAAAAAGCAGAGATTGTTGAGCAGTACTCCGAAAATGCCCATCAGCACGGCAATCGCCAGATCGCTGCGGTTCGGCAGCAAACGCCGCTCACGACAGTATGCCAGTGGGGCAAGAATCGCGGCGGCGATAGCCGTACGCAGAAGCAGCAACTCCAGCGGCGGCATCTCACGCAGCGCATAAGTGGCCGGCACGTTCATAAAACCCCAGATCAGCAGCACGAGCGTCATTGGCAGATAGCGCTGCAATGTCGAATTGTTTTCGTTCATCGGATCACCTCGGAAAATGTGCCGAACGCAAAAAGACGTTGGCCAAAACGACCTTATTTTACCGCTTTGGCCTCGAAATGGCAGACGCGAAGGAACTAAACTTTTTCGAACATGCAGAACGCATGCGTCCGGCGCGTGGAAATCGCGGCGAAAACTTGCCAAGCGGCGTTGGCTCGTCTAAAATAAACAAATATCTTCGATCATGTTTTCGACTGGTCGATAGAAAACAATCCGCTGCCCGAGAGTCGGATTTTCTCGGTAAAAAATGGCGAGAAGCGATGGACCATGATTCCGTGAGGAGGCGCTGAGGCATGAAGAAAATATGGCTGTGGCTGCTGATGGCGCTGACGTTCTCCGCGACGCCGGCCGGCGCGGAAGACAAACCGTACGTGGTCCTGGCGCTGTCGGGCGGCGGCATCAAGGGATACGCTCATATCGGGGTGCTTCGGGAACTGGAAAAAGAAGGCGTTGGCATCGCCGGCATCGTCGGCACCAGCATGGGGGCCATCGTCGGCAGTCTCTATGCCAGCGGCAGGACGCCGGCGGAGCTGGAACGAATCGTCATGGACGTCAATCTCGGCGAACTGGTCACGGCGAGCGGCGGCAATTATTTCAATTTGTCCGACAAAGCTACGCGCGACATCAGCATGATCCGGCCGGAAATCTACACCGACGTTCACAACAAAGTGGCGGGACCGCTGGGGTTCGTCGCCGGCACGAGCGTGCTCGAGCACATCGCTCAGCTGCTTTCCCACGTGACCGTGACCGATTTCCGCCGTCTGCCCATACCGTTTGCAGCTATCGCCACCGATCTTGTCAGCGGCGAGAAAGTGGTGCTGCGCCGCGGCTCTCTGGCTTCGGCTGTGCGCGCTTCCATGTCCATTCCCGGCGTGTTCGACCCGTGGGAGATCAACGGCCGCCTGCTCGTCGACGGCGGCATGGTCTCCAACATGCCTGTGGAGACGGCCAAAGAGCTGTTCCCCGGCTATCCCGTGATCGCCGTCAACCTCACCAGCGAGCTGGAACCGCGCGAAAAGCTGAGTACCGTGTTCGACGTGGTCAGCCAGTCCATCACCATCCTCACCATGCAGAATGTGCGCCGCGAAGCGACGCTGGCCGATTTGGTGATCAGTCCCGGCGTGAAGGAGTACCCCATCCTCGGCACCTCGCCTGCCGCCGAGATTATTCAGCAGGGGCGCGACGCTGCCGTCAAGGCTTTGCCGCAGATCCGCGCGCTGTTGAAGAAAGCGCCGCGGCGCCCCGTCAAGGAAAAGGAACTGGTGCCGCCCAAGCCGCCTCACGTGATGGGCGTACATGTCGTGGGTGTTCCCGAGAAAATGGGCAAGGAAATAGAGCGGGAGTTGCTCAAGGTCTGGCTGGGGCGCCCCGTGCCCATGAAGGAGATCGTCGCTGCCAGCGCCAACATCGCCAAGCGCGAGGACGTCCGCAGCGTCGATTACGATCTGCTCGACACCGAGCGCGGCGTCATCGTGCTGCTCAAGGTACAACGCTTCCCCGCGCACCGTTATTCGCTTGGCGGTTATGCCAGCACCTACAGCGGCATGGGCTGGCTGGTGATCGGCAGCCGCCGCTACGACCTGTTCACCCCTGGCGACACGCTGCAGTCGAGCTTCTACCTTGGCCAGCGCTGGGGCGCGGATTTCAACTATTTCTGGGATATGGATGTGTCGCACAGCTCCTTCTGGGAGGCGGGGCTGTCGGCGTCTCATTTCAGGATCGACGCGTCCGGCGCTCCGCTTGAATGGCAGCGCTACAACTTCGACGTGCAGCGTCACTTTACGTTGCACGAACGTCTGCGCCTTTCCGCCGGCGTGTCGGCCACGGCCGCGCGTCGCGTGGAAGGAGGCGAAAGCGCCAACTACGCGGCGCCGTTCCTCGAAGCGACGCTCAACCTGATGGACAATCCCGATGATCCGGTCAACGGGTGGCTGCTGAACGCCCGCTCGATGTGGCCTTCCGAGACGGGGACCATGCTGATGCGGCTCAGCCTCACAGGGCGCCGCCGCATCAGCCCGAAACTCATGGCTGAGCTCCAGGGCGGCTTCACGGAAGGCGACATGGACGATAAGCGCCTGTTCAGCGCCTATCTTGGCGCCCGCGAAGAACTTTACAGCCTGGCGGAACACCCCATCGAGGCCGAGCGCTTTGCCTGGTGGCGCGCCAAGCTGCGTTATCCGCTGTCGCAGACCATATTCGGCAACGTTATCGCCGAGATCTTCGGCGGTCAGGGGTACGCCTGGGGCAGCGACGGCGCGGAGATCGCCCGGCCGTGGGAAGTCGGCGTCGCGCTCTGTGCGCCGCGCCGCCTCATCGACGGCAAACTGTACGCCGTCTACACCGACCGCAAGGAGTGGCGCTTCGGCGTCAGCATCGGCGTCCCTAACTGGGACGCGTTCCATTTGTTTTAAGTGATAGAACGAAGACCACCGCGGAGAAACAGAGAAGCGGCGAAAAAATAAACGGAATGAAAAAATATTTTTTTCGCTTTGTGCTGCTTCTTCGCTCCGCCGCGGTGGATTTTGTTTTGACTTTCGATTTCACGCAGGAGGACAAGAGCGCCATGGCACGCAACATCACCCCGAGAGAACAGGATTATTCACAGTGGTATCTGGACATCATCAAGGTCGCCGAGCTGGCCGACTACGCCCCTGTGCGCGGCTGCATGGTCGTCCGCCCCACGGGCTACGCGATCTGGGAAGACCTTCAGGCCAAGTTCGACCGCGCCTTCAAAGAGACGGGGCACGTCAACGCCTACTTTCCGCTGCTGATCCCCTCGTCGTTTTTGCGGAAGGAAGCCGAGCACGTGGAGGGCTTCGCGCCCGAGTGCGCGGTCGTCACCCACGCCGGCGGCGAAGAATTGGAAGAGCCGCTCGTCATCCGTCCCACGTCCGAGACCGTCATCGGAGCGATGTACAGCAAGTGGGTGCAGTCGTGGCGCGACCTGCCCCTGCTGATCAACCAGTGGGCCAACGTGCTGCGCTGGGAAAAACGCCCCCGCCTGTTCCTGCGCACCTCCGAGTTCCTCTGGCAGGAAGGCCATACGGCCCACGCCACGGCCGCCGAAGCCGAGGAAGAGACCGTGAAGATGCTCAACGTCTACGCCAAGATCATGAAGGAAGACATGGCCCTGCCCGTCGTCGAGGGCGTCAAGTCCGAGGGCGAACGCTTCCCCGGCGCGCTCGACACCTACACCTGCGAGACCATGGTCAGCGACACCAAGGCCCTGCAGGCCGGCACCAGCCATTTCCTCGGCCAGAACTTTGCCAGGGCGTTCAGCATCCAGTTCCAGGACCAGAACGGCGAGATGCAGTACGCCTGGACCACAAGCTGGGGCGTTTCCACCCGCATGATCGGCGCCATCATTATGACCCACTCCGACAACGACGGCCTGATACTGCCGCCCCGCGTCGCGCCCGTCAAGGCCGTGATCGTGCCGATCTCCAAGGACGACGCCGCGTTCGCCGAACTCGACGCCAAGGCCCGCGAGCTGGCCGACGAGCTCAACAACGTGCTCGGGCCGCTGACCGTGCGCGTGGACGAGCAGAACCACATGCGCCCCGCCGACCGCTTCTTCTACCACCTGCAAAGGGGCGTGCCGCTGCGCCTCGAACTGGGCGAGAAGGACGCCGCCGCCGGAACCGTGCGCGCCGTGCGCCGCGACACCGGCGCCAGGGAAGACCTGAAGTGGGGAGAATTGGCCGAGCGCGTGCCGGCGATCCTCGAAGACATTCAGAAGAGTCTCTACGAAAAAGCCTGCGCCTTCCGCGACGCCAACACGTACGAGGCAAGCAGTTACGACGAGCTGAAAGCGCGGCTCGAAAAGGGCGGCTGGGTCAAATGCTTCTTCGCCGGCAGCAAGGAAGACGAGAAGAAGATTAAAGAAGAGACGCAGGCCACCGTGCGCTGCTATCCCCTCGCCGAAAAAGACCGCACCGGAAAATGCGTCTACACCGGCAAAGAGGGCGCGCATCTGGCCGTCTTCGCCAAGTCTTATTGACGGACGGAAAGCGCTTGGGCCGCGGCAGGACTCAGGCGCCGTTATGCGTAATACGCGTGGAAGGAGTTGAAAAAGCATGGAGGAAAATAAAGAGGGCGTCTATCCTTTTTATCCGTGGCAGCTGGAAGCCTGGGGCGAGCTGACGGATGACGGCGGAACTCCCCTCAGCGCCGTGCTGTCGGCTCCGACCGGAGCGGGAAAGACCATGGTGGCTTACCTGTGGGCCGGCCTCGTCGACGGCGAAGGCCGCCCGCTCACCGACCGCAGCGGCTGCGACCGCGTCATCTTCACCGCGCCCATCAAGGCCCTCAGCAACGAGCGTTACATGGATCTGCTCAAGATGGGCTTCGACGTGGGGCTGGAGACCGGCGACTTCAAAAAGAACGACGGCGCGCCCGTGATCTGCTGCACGCAGGAGATCTACGACCTCAAGTACGCCGGCTGCGACCGCATCCGCCTGATCATCGACGAGTTCCATTACATTTTCAGCGAAAACGAGCGCAGCCGCGCCTACATCGACGGCCTGCGCAAGACCCATCCCGCCGTGCCCATCCTCGTCATGTCCGCCACCTTCGGCCAGCCGGACGAGATCCGCTGCTACCTCGAGCGCGTCATGGAGCGCGATTTCGAACTGTACCTGCTCAAAGAGCGCACGACCAGGCTGACCTATCTCAGCCGCGCGCTCGCCGCCCGCGAGATCCACGATGCGCTGGTCTTCGCGTTTTCGCAGAAAGGCGTGCACCAGGTCGCCGACCTGATCGCCGCGCAGCGCATGGACATCGACAAGGACCGCAAGGCCCGTCTGCGCGATCTGGCCTGGATCCTCGAAGTGAAAGTCGTGCAGAAACACCTCTACAAAGGCGTCGGCGTCTATTACGGCCGACTGCTGCCCAAGGAAAAACTGCTCGTCGAGCGCGCCTACCGCGAACGCATCATCGACGTGGTCGTCGGCACCGACGCGCTGGCGCTGGGCGTCAACCTGCCGGCCGAAACCGTCGTCTTCGCCCAGACGGTGAAATATTTCGACCGCCGCCCCCTCACCAAGACCAGCTTCAGCCAGATGGCCGGGCGCGCCGGGCGCAAGGGGCTGTTCGACGAAGGCTTCGTCAGCTGGCTCGCCGATTCCCCCGTGGAATCCCGCGGCGTCGACACCGGCGAGATGTTCAAGGCGCTCGAGCGCACCGGCGACGAAAAGGCCACGATCGAGCTGCGCCCCGACTTCGGCGCCATCCTCAAAAAACACAGCACCGTCGAGAACGAAGCCGATATCGTCGCCCGCTACTCGCTGCCCCAGCTCCGCACCAAGACCGTGCTCGAAGAGATCCGCGACGCCGTGCGCCGCATCGATTCCAGCCTCGGCCTGCTGGCCCCCGGGCGCAAGGAAATGTTCAAGCGCATCCTCGCCGACGTATGGTACGGCGAAATGGAGATCGACCAGAACCTGGAAATGGCCGATCTGTTCTTCCGCGGCGCCGGCAGCGGCGACGAATACGTCCATCCCGACGGCTTGATCGCCGCCGAACTGTTCCAGAAGTACGAAAAGAACTTTTTGCAGGCCCTGCTGCGCGTCAAACGCTACAACAACTCGCTGCCCGACGAATACAAGTTCAACGGCATGGACAAAGTGGAACAGGCCATCGAAGAGATCGACCCCACCGTCTTCGGTTTCGAGGACCGCATCCTCGAAATGGACAACACCGCCGTCGACCTGCCGGAAGCGGAAGTCCGCCTCGTCCCCAGCGACCGCGTGCGCCTCGAAAAACGCCGCCGCGTCCGCAAAAAAACGCCTTCCGCTCAGAAAACTCCGCCCGAAAAGAAGGACGGGAACGCCGGAGCGAAGAAGAAAAAGCGCCGCGGCCACCGCGGCGGGCGCCGCCGCAGCGCCAAAAAGAAACGGCAGATCCAGGAAGCGCTGGACGCCGCGGAAGAGTAGCGCGTTTTCCCGCTCTTTTCGAATTAAACGAAACGGGTTCCCCGCGCGCACCCAAACGCCGGAGAACCCGTCCCTTGATATAATAAATCGAACGCCAACTTTTCCCGATTCGCGAAAGGAGTTCTTCATGGACAACATCGTCATTCTCGACTGCGGCTCGCAGTACACCCAGCTCATCGCCCGCCGCGTGCGCGAAATGAAAGTGCACAGCGAGATCCTGCCCTGGGACGCGACGATCGAACAGATCATGTCGCGCACGCCCACCGGACTGATCGTCTCCGGCGGCCCGCGCAGCGTGCTCGAACCCGATTCGCCCCGCCTGGCCGAGGGTTTTTTCGACCTCAAACTGCCCATCCTCGGCATCTGCTACGGCATGCAGCTGACCGCGCTCCGCTACGGCGGGACCGTGCGCCGCTCCGCCGCGCGCGAATACGGCCGCGCCACGCTCGTCGTCACAGACGGGGAGTGCCCGTTCTTCGCCGGCGTGCCCGAGAGGTCGCAGGTGTGGATGAGCCACGGCGACGACGTGGAAAAAGTCCCCGCCGGCTTCGTTCCCACCTCTGTGTCCGAAGACGGCGTCGTCGCCGGCATGCGTACGCCCGACGACCACATCACCGCCGTGCAGTTCCATCCCGAAGTCTCGCACACCGAAAAAGGCGCGGAGCTGCTCGGCAACTTCCTGTTCAAGATCTGCGGATGCAAGGGCGACTGGGACCTCGGCGACTGGGCCGAGAAAATGAAAGACGAGATCCGCGCCGCAGTCGGCGAGGACAAAGTCATCTGCGGCCTCTCCGGCGGCGTCGATTCCTCCGTGGCCGCCGCGCTGACCGCCGCCGCCATCGGCGAACGCCTGCAGTGCATCTTCGTCAACAACGGCCTGCTCCGCGCCGGCGAAGCCGAAGAAGTGCTGGCCAGCTACCGGCAGATGAAACTCAACGTCGCCTACGTCGACGCCAGTGAGAAGTTCGTCAAAGGACTGGCCGGCGTCATCGACCCCGAGAAGAAACGCAAGATCATCGGCGAGACCTTCATCCGCATCTTCGAGGAAGAAGCCCGCAAGATCAAAGGCGCCCGCTGGCTGCTGCAAGGCACCCTTTACCCCGACGTGATCGAGAGCGGCCAGCGCAAAGGCGCCGCCGTCATCAAGAGCCATCACAACGTCGGCGGCCTGCCCAAAGACATGAACCTGTCGCTGCTCGAACCCCTGCGCGAACTGTTCAAGGACGAAGGGCGCGCCGTCGGCCGCCTGCTCGGCGTGCCTGAAAACATCGTGCGCCGCCATCCCTTTCCCGGCCCCGGCCTGGCCGTGCGCTGCCTCGGCGATATTACCAGGGAAAAACTCGAGATCCTGCGCGCCGCCGACAAGATCTATCTGGAAGAGATCAACAGAGCCGGACTGTACGACGAGATCTGGCAAGCCTTCGCCGTGCTGCTGCCCGTCTACACCGTCGGCGTCATGGGCGACGAGCGCACCTACGCCCGCGTCTGTGCCCTGCGCGCCATCACCAGCCGCGACGGCATGACCGCCGAATGGTACCGCATGCCCCACGAAGTGCTGGCCCGCGCCTCCACAAGGATCTGCAACGAAGTCCGCGGCGTCAACCGCGTCGTCTACGACGTCACCAGCAAACCCCCGGCGACGGTGGAGTGGGAATAACGATCTAAATACACTGCTTCTCAAAAAGCCTCCCAGAAGTTTGTGTTGGGAGGCTTTTGTGGATATAATAAAAATGAATTCGAAGCTTTGAGGGGTATGAGATATGAAATTCAATTCTTTGATCCCTGAGTTGACCGTTAGGGATATCGAAAGGACGAAGAAGTTCTATACGCACGTGCTGCGATTCAACATTGAGTATGAGCGCCCTGAAGATAAATTCGTATTTTTGTCTTTGGAGGAAAATCAGTTGATGTTTGAACAGGACAACGGCAGCTGGAGCACGGGCGTCCTGGAGTATCCCTTTGGCAGGGGCGTAAACTTTGAGATGTCCGTTTCCGATGTGGAAGAGCTTTACGGTCGAGTGATAGCTGCGGGGATCGTGCCGTTTAGAAGATTGGCGGCGAATCGCTACAGAAGCGGGACGGAAGAGATCGTTCAGAAAGAGTTTTTGGTTCAGGATCCCGACGGGTATTTATTGAGATTTACGGAGTAACAAAAAAGCACATGGCTGAAGAGCGGAAAATCCTTCAGCCATGTGTTTTTTTGTGCTTGTTAAGAAAGATCAGTACAAGAAGTTGGACGTTTGGGAGCGCTCCGCTTAAAAATCGCGTCCGAGAAATTGCGTCAGGCTGAACGCAACGCCGATGTTTTCTTAAATGCAACGATGGCCCGCGGTTTACATGACAGTGGCTTTGACGAGCAGGGAATGTAAATATCTGAATGTAAAAGTGTAAAATATTTATTGACATGTCTTGAGGGCTGGGCTATACTAAGCCCAAAAGGAGGCTGATGAAATGTATGAGATAGCGGACTTGTTTGATATGCGCAGCGCTGTCGGAGCGAAACTCGAATCGATGTTGCTTGAACGTGGTTTTACAAAAGCGAGTTTCTGCAAGGCCGCGGGCATATCGCGCCCGACTTTGGACAAGCTTTTGTCCGCAGGCATTACGAACAAGACGAATTACGAAAAACATATCGCAAAGGCTCTTGAAAGTTTGAAAATCTCTGCAGACATGTTCATGGGGAACAGCCCGAATCGATTCAATCAAACCCGGCTCCTGAAGCAGCTTCTTCGAGTTGACGAGAAGCAGCTGGCCGAACGTACGGGAGTATCGACGGCACGACTGAAAGAAATTGAAGCCGGCGCAGAAGCTGAGATCTCTGAACTTCGCGACCTTGCCTATGCCTTGCGCACAGGCGTGCGGAGCCTCCTGGGGACGAATTATTTTCCACCGCAAATAGCAAGGTGGGAAGCGTCTCTTGACCGTTGCAGCGCAGGAGATGAATTAGCGGAAAACGGGTTCTGGGGGCATGTGGGAATTCTTCCCTCATCTTCCGAGAAATATCTTTGGTATCCGATTACCGGAACCGCGCGAAGCATGGTTTATGGTTGGATCGAACACAGATATCTTGTCATTCCTTGCATGAATAACAAAGTTCTTTGGATAAACACGAAAAATGTTGATCGAATTATTTTGCTTGATGATGCTTGCGATGCGCCCGAGGCATGCAATTGGGATCAGCCTGTTGACTACGGTGAAACTCCATCAGTCGTATATGAGTCGTTGAGGGACTATATTGATTACAGCGATTCGGGAGAAAAGGTACCGGAAGACGTTATCTCTCAGAATCTGTGCGAATTCCTGGACAGCTACGTCAAGAAAAATGAAGGTACAGGCGACATATTGTCATCTGAGGAAGCAGCCGTCTTTTACTACGCTGGCGGAAAAATAGAACAGCATCACATTGATTTTGATCAAGAGCAATCCTTGAGCTTGGAAATCTCGTTAATCTACGAATTCGGCGATGAAGCTTCTGACGAACGGTTTTTGTTCTTTCAAGATTATGATGGAACAGAAAATTTTTCTAATAAAGACAATGTATCGATTATCGAACTTCCGCTGTTTAATATAGAAGAGGCTATTTGCAAAGAGCAGGAAGAGGAGCTCGCAGAATAAAACGAGGTATATATAAAGGAGCGACAGCAAAATCATGCTGCTGTCGCTCCTTTATTTTTTGATGCCGAGAAAACCGTGCGCGTACAAAGAAATTGAAATATTTGGGCGGAAACATGCCAAGATCACGTTCACACGGGGAGCTCGATGAGCCTCCGGGCTTGACCTGTGTGATTACCGCCGGCCGGTCATCGCTCCGACCTCGCTGAGCCAGGCGTCGATGGAGCTTGTCACGTTGCAGAGATGGCCGTCGCGGATGTCGGCTTTGGGGGCTGACGCCCGCAGGCTCTCGACGCTCTTCTGGATCGAACTGCCGCCGCTGGTGGCAAAGGGCAGGATAGTTTTGCCGTCGAGGTTGTGGGCGTCGAGGAAGGAGCGGATGGGCATCGGTTCCACGAACCACCAGATCGGATAGCCCAGCAGGATCAGGTCGTAGTCTCCGATGTCGGGCACGGAGGCGGTCAGCGGGGGATGGATGTTTTCGGCTTTTTCCTTTTTGGCCTGAGTCACGGTGTCGCTGTAACCGGCGGGGTAGGGCGTCTCGGTGCGGATCTCGAAGATGTCGCCGCCGATTTTTTCATGAATGGCGCGGGCTGCCGCGCGCGTGTTGCCGCCCCAGGAGAAATACGCGACAAGGATCTTTTTGCCGTTTTTGGCGGTCGTGCCGAGCACGTCTTTTTCCGCGGCGGTGGCGTCTACGCGCGCACGGCTCGTGTTCAGCCAGCCGACGACGGACTCCCATTTCCACGCGGCGGCGCCGACGGCGACAATGAGCAGCGCCAGCAGAATCATCATCAGTTTTTTCATTGGGATCACCTCATTCGCAAGATCGCGGCCTATGGGCCGCTGTGATGATGTCATCACTATAACATATGGACTGGGCTTTATGGCGAGGGGGAACTTTGCATCCTGCCCGTCTTTTGAGCGGCGCTTCTTTTTGCGGGGCGCTCCTGCTAAAATGATCCTGGAACGTCGGCGGGCGTTTTCGGCGTGCGGAAAAACGGCCGCTGCCGCAGCGGTTTTCCGGAAAATGGAAAACGGCACGCACAAATCAAGGGAGTGACCAAAATGAGCAGGACAACGAAAAAGATTCTCGTTACCGTGATGCCCGTCACGGAAGAACACAAGATGTGGCTGGAGGAACAGGCCGGGGGCGGAAATTTCGACTGTCAGTTCGTCTATAAGGAAGGCGGTCTGAGCGCCGCCGATCTGGAAGACGTGAACGTCGTCATCGGCAACCTGCCGCCGGAACTGGCCAGAGGCGCGCCGAAGCTCGAATGGCTGCAGCTCAATTCCGCCGGCGCCGATCCCTACGCGCGGCCCGGCGCGCTTCCCCCGGGCTGCCGGCTCACCAGCGCTTCGGGCGCTTACGGGCTGACCGTGTCGGAGCACATGCTGGCGCTGACGTTCGCGCTGGTGCGCCGCCTCGAGCAGTACGCCCTCAATCAGGCGCGGCGCGAGTGGAGCGCACGCGGCGACATCATCTCCGTGGAGGGGGCGACGATCCTCGTCCTCGGCCTGGGCGACATCGGCGGCTCTTACGCGCGCAAGGCGCACGCGCTTGGCGCTCACGTCATCGGCGTGCGCCGCCGCGTCAGTGAAAAGCCGGATTATCTCGACGAACTGCACGCCATCGACGAGCTCGACTTCCTGCTGCCCCGCGCCGACATCGTCGCCATGGTTTTGCCCGGCGCCGCCGCGACGAAACACCTGATGGACGAGCGCCGCCTCGGCCTGATGAAAAAGGGCGCCTTTCTCATCAACGTCGGCCGCGGCAGCGCCGTCGACCCGAAAGCGCTGAAAAAGGCGCTGCGCGCCAAGCATCTCGGCGGCGCGGCCCTGGACGTGACGGAGCCGGAGCCGCTGCCCGCCGACGACGAGCTGTGGGGTTTCGACAACGTCATCATCACGCCGCACGTGGCCGGATTCTTTTATCTGCCCGAAACGCTGAACCGCATCGTGCGCATCGCCGGGGACAACCTGCGCGCCTGGACGCGCGGCGAGCCGAGGACCCATGTTGTCGACGTGAAAAAAGACGCTTGAACGCAGAACGGCGCGGCCGCCTGTGAAAATTTTTCATGAGCCGCCGCGCCGTCCGTTTTGGCGACCGCTTGGGAAAAGGACTACGGATACGGCGTATAATGCCGTCGTCCGCGCGCGAAGCCTTTCGGAGTTGTGTTAATCTATAATTATCATAAATAATATGACTTATATCATCTGCATATCCGCATCAGGTTTAAAAAAGATGGCTCGCGAAAATTCGTCTTTCTAACGAAAAACCTTCCACGCCGCTTCGAAGTCGGGGCGCGTAAGATGTTATACTGACCTGCACAGGATAAACGCGAGGAGAGTGAAGCATGAGCTATATAACGACGTACGGCGGCGTCCATTTCGATCCGCTGGCGCCGCGGCCGGAGCAGATCCTGGCGGAAGACATCGCCCACGCCCTGTCGCTGATCTGCCGCGGCAACGGGCACGTGCGGCGCTTTTACTCGGTGGCGCAGCACAGTCTGGCCTGCTCATACGAAGCGGAGGCCCGCGGCCTTTCGGCGCGCGTTCAGCTGGCCTGCCTGCTTCACGACGCAGCCGAAGCTTATCTGTCGGACGTGACGCGCCCCATGAAGACGCTGATGCCGCAGCTTCGTGCCGCCGAGGAACGCCTGCTCGACGCGATCTGGCGCAGATTTCTCGACGAAGCGCCGGACGAGAGCGAGCGGGCGTTGATTTTTGAAATCGACGACGACATGCTCAGCTACGAGTTTCACGTTCTCATGCCCGAGGACATTTCCGAACGCTGGCGCAAAATCCGCTGTGCCGTCGATACCCGCTGGGAAGAACCGGAGATCGCGGCGGCCCGCTTCGAAAAGCGGCTGCGCAAACTGTCGGCGATAATTTTGAAATAGAATGGGTATCTTTCGGGAGGCGTTTGCGGGAACGGGAACTGACGCGGCGGGACGCGAATTATATCCATTTTCCTTCGTTCTGCTTATGCGCACTGCTTTAGCACTGCATAGAGTTCATCAAAGAATAGTAAAGAGGCTGCCTCAATTGAATTTTGAGACGGCCTCTTTGCGTTTATCGGGAAATTAAAGGTTCTGCGTGTATTTCTCCGATTTTCGTGTAAACGTTTAAAGTATATGTTTGCAGAGGTTATACTATTTCTTAATTAAAACATCTAATGATCCATTGCCTTGCGGTAATACTTCTAATGGTCTGAGCGGTGAGGTTTCTGATTGTACGGCACAGACGTTCGACAACCTTCTCAAGCGTCGAAAAGATCTCGTTTCGAAAGCCCTGACAGCGCAGCTCTTTCCAGATCTGCTCGATGGGGTTCATTTCGGGGGTGTAAGGGGGATATGGGACAGGGTGATGTTGGCAGGGACCCGAAGCGCTTTGGACTTTTGCCAGGCGGCTCCGTCACAGCAGATCAGGATTCGATCCTCGGGATACTGCTGTGAGAGTTCCCGCAGGAAAACGTTCATACAATCGCTGTCGCAGTTGGGCATGATCAGAAAGAGGCTTTCTCCCGTAAGCGGCTCTACCGCGCCGTGAGCATAACGGTATTCGCGGATGTGAAGGCAGGGGACGTTCGGTCGAATGCCTTCTGCACCAGCAGTATTTGGGCTTGTTGATTCTGCCGAAGCCGGCTTCGTCTTGAAACATCAGTCTGACGTTCCCCGCTGTGGATAACTCTTTTAATTCCTGGACTCGAGCGTTAATTTTTTTGAGGCCTCAATGACCTCCTCGCTCGCTTTCCTGGGGTGACGGCTGCGCGGCATGACTTTTCTCCAGCCATGACGCTTCAACACCGCATAAATCTGAGTCGGACTGATAGTATGTCCAACCGCGGTCTGATAGGCCTGGGCGATTTCCGCCACCGAAACGATTTCTCCTTTTTCGGCTTTCTCCAGATAAGGGGCAAGTACGGCTTCTTCCTGCTCGTAGGTCATGTTGCGATGGTTGCCAAGGTAATGGCATTGCGTAAAGTATAAGAGTCCCTTGTGGATAAAATGCGAGATGATCTTGCTGACGTTCGTGAAGTGGTATTCCGTGATTTCGCTGATTTCTTTCAGGGTTTTCCCTTCGGCGCGAAGGCTGAGAACTTTCAGTTTCAACTCGATCCTCTTATGACGGTTCTTCTTGCGTGCCAGTTCGATCTCCGCTTTTTGCTCTTGGGAAATCTCATATCTCAAGACCATTTGCCATCACCTCATACGCAGGATAACACTCATGATAACATGTTAGTTCTTTTATCAAGGGGGTATTAGTGCGAATAACAGGATGATGTGGAATAGCTTATTCACACAATCTTGACGTGTCCAGTGTTGATAGGTAAAGATGATGTTCTCCCTTGGAGATTATAAGGCTTAATATAATCGCCTATCTAAAGGTTTGTGATAGAAGTTTAAATGCAAGAAGCGAGCAGTTACGATTTTTTAAACGCTGATTTTTGTTCATAACGCTGTGATCAGCTACTTTTAGAATTAAAACGACGATATCTTAACGGAGAGACTGAATTTTCAAGTATGGTAATATTTTCTTTAGGTCAATTCTATCTTAAATAGATATTACCTGCGTATCGATTTTTGTGGTATTGTTTGTATTATCTAAACAAGCTTACAGAACGTGATATTCTGCGCAGCAAGTAAGGAATCACGTCCCTTCGGTCGACGGGGGATAATTTCAAGAAAGTTGAGGGGGATTGAGATGAGGAATTGGTGGTCTTTAATGCGATCCAGTGGTATTTTATTGACCTTGTTTGTCCTGATATGCGGGGGAAACTGCTTTGCTGCAGATAAGAACAGCATTGTAGTGGCGCTGACGGAAGAGCCTGACTATCTTTCAACGTGTGAGCACGACTCTCTTATGGGAGTTCAGATGAATTTGCTCACCTACAATGGGTTGCTGCGTATCGATATGAAAACGCTCCAGCCGGTCTGTGATCTTGCCGAGTCGTATTCTCAGGCCGGCGATAATGAATGGATTTTTAAGCTGCGCAATGGCGTGAAGTTCCATAATGGAGATGATTTCACCGCCGAGGACGTCGTAGCGAGCATTAATTACGCCAAGACCTTTCCCGCCAGCACGACATATACGGGCGACATTGCTGCTGTCGAGGTATTGGACCCTCTGACAGTCAAGATCATAACAAAGTCGCCTACGCCCAATCTGCCGTTCAACCTGGCCTATCATTATAATTTTATTTTGCCCAAGAAACTAATTGAGTCAAAGAACGATTTCAGCTCCAATCCTGTCGGCACAGGTCCTTATATGCTGGACAAGTGGAACAAGGGCAATAAGATCTCGTTCAAAGTGTTCAGTGATTATTTTGATGCCGATCGTAAGGCAAAAGTCCCGACGCTGCAGTTCGTCATCATTCCTGAGGGATCCACGCGTACAATGGCGCTTGAGTCAGGGGAAGTCGATTTCGTATACGCGGTCGCCCTGTCTGACGTGTTGCGTCTCAAGAATGCCAACAGCATCAAGGTGGAGCAGATCGTAAGTGTCGAAAACTTTTTCCTGTACCTCAATTGTCTCAACACGCCGTATGCCGATGATAACCTGCGCAAGGCTGTAGCGTGGGGCATCAATCGTGAAGACATTGTCGCCGGTGCTCTGAACGGATTCGGTACGCCAAGTTACTCGACCGTTTCCATGGGGTATGCTGAATCAACGACTGAGAACGGGTATGGATATGACCTGAACAAGGCAAAGGAGTATATCGCGGCATGGGGCGGCGATCCGGCTAAGGCACCGCTCGACATTATTTGTAGCAACGATGTCAAGTCTTCTATCGCCACGATTATGCAGGCTGAACTTTCCCAGATCGGCATCCCGGTGACGATCAACAAGATGGATTCACCGTCTTATCAGGCTGCCATGCGCACGACAAAGCTCACGTCGGCTATCGTCTCCTGGTCTCCGGCCAACGCTATGACTTATGTGCAGCGTTTCCATTCCAATCGTCGCCAACAGACGCCGACCAGCTACGTGAATCCGGCGCTTGACGAGCTCGTCGTGAAGATGAATTCCACTATGGATGACGCTGCCCGTGCGAGTATTGTGAAACAGCTGATCGAAACTGCCAACGAGCACTGTGTTTTCGTACCGATCTACCAAGTGAACTATTTCCGAGCGCATAATTCTGAACTGAAGGATGTCGTTTGTAGTGCTACCGGTTATGTAGATTTCTCTCTGATGTCGTGGAGATAGTCATATTTAGTTAGGAATTATCAGCAATAAGTAGTTAAACAGGCAGCCGCGGCAAACGATGCCGTGGCTGTTTTGTACCGGGACTCCGACTTTTTGTTAACGCTGTTCGGGTCGGAGGAAGAAATGTCTGAAAGGACGTTCACTATGATTCGATATATCATAAAACGTTTACTATATATGATACCTGTGCTTCTCGGCGTTATTCTGCTCGTGTTTCTGATTATGCACCTGGCTCCCGGTAATGTAGCTGCGATGATCCTCGGCGAGAATGCCACGCCGGAGCAGATCTCCGCCCTTGAGAACGAGATGGGACTGAACCGCCCAATCCTCATACAATACTTTGACTATTTGTGGCAGTTGCTGCACGGCAACTTTGGAATCTCTTATGCTTCAGGCGATCCCGTCACGAAGAAGATCTTCGCCTGCTTCCCTTATACAATCAAATTGACCGTTGTAGCTGCAGTCGTTTCAATTCTTTTGGCATTACCTCTCGGTGTGATAGCTGCTGTAAAACAGAACACATCTATTGATAACTTCAGCATGGTTTTGTCACTGATCGGAGTGTCCATGCCTATCTTTTGGTTTGCGGTGATGCTCATACTGCTGTTTTCTCTCAAACTTAGATGGTTCCCTGTGTATGGTGCTAACTCATGGAAGAGTATCGTGTTGCCTGCACTTTCGCTGGGCGTGATGAATATGGCCTCGATTGCACGAACTACACGCTCGGCGATGGTTGAAACCATACGGCAGGACTACATCCGCACGGCTTATGCCAAAGGGCTTTCCAAGCGTGTTGTTATTATGCGGCATGCTTTCAGGAATGGAATGCTGCCTACCATAACTGTTATTGGTCTTGAAATTGGGCAGATGCTCGGAGGATCTGTTTTGACAGAAACGGTGTTTGCCTGGCCAGGCGTAGGGCGCCTGATGATCCAAGCAATTAACGGACGCGACACGCCTATGGTAATGGGGTGCATCGTGCTGATGACGGTGTGCTTCTCGTTCGTAAACCTTATGGTCGACTTGCTGTATGGTGTAGCGAATCCTAGAATCCGTACTATGTACCGGTAAGGGGGGAACGGACAATGTCGGAGGTAAGTCGGAGTATTCTTGATGAAAACGTATTAGGGGACGACTTTGACTTCTCAACACTTCCACGCAGCAGTCAGCTGAGAGAAAACTTCCTGCGTCTGTGTCAGAATAAAGCCGCTGTCGCAGGACTGCTTTTTTTGATTGCTTTGACATTGGTTGCTGTCCTTGCTGACGTCTTGTTCGATTATCAGAAAATGTGCGTTGATCTCCATATTAGCCAACGATTGCAGTGGCCGTCGGCCGAACATTGGTTCGGTACAGACGAATTCGGGCGTGACTTGTTAGCGCGCGTAGTTCATGGCAGCCGTGTGTCACTTTCGATCGGCGTTATCGCCGTGGCGTTTGGGCTTATGGTTGGTGGAATGTTGGGAGCTGTTGCCGGTTTTTTCGGCGGCGCGGTGGATAACGTGATTATGCGTTTCTGTGACGTTTTTCTAGCTGTGCCGATGATGCTTATGGCCATTGTAATTGTAGCCGCCCTTGGTGCTAGTATCACGAATCTTGTGATTGCGCTTGCAATCTCTTCGGTTCCCATTTTCGCACGTATCGTAAGAAGTGCCGTTTTAAGCGTTAGGGACATGGAGTACGTTGAAGCCGCGCGTGCCGTTGGTGTTAAAACTGGTCGCGTGTTGTGGCGCTACATTCTGCCCAACTGTATGGGACCCATTATTGTACAGACGACGCTCAGGATTGCAGCGACGATCTCCAACACTGCTGCGTTGAGTTTTCTCGGCTTAGGAGTCAAAGCGCCTCAGCCGGAGTGGGGTGCTTTGCTTTCAAGCGGTCGTGAATTTATCCGTGACAGTAGCTATCTTGCATGTATTCCGGGTATTTGCATCATGTTGACAATCCTTGCGCTTAACTTGCTGGGTGATGGATTGCGAGACGCTCTTGACCCCCGTTTGAAATAGGAGTTTGCTAAAATGAATCAGCAGAATATACCTTATGCGCTTGATATCCGGAATCTTTATGTTGAATTTTCCTCACGGCGTCGAACAGCCTATGCTGTGAACGGCTTGGATTTAAGGATCCCCAAAGGCTGTACGCTGGGGCTTGTCGGTGAGACCGGCGCAGGCAAAACAACAACGGCCCTGGCTGTATTGAACCTTATTCCTCAACCTGCTGGCAGGGTGACGAGAGGGAGTATCTCCGTGAATGGCAGATACGTGTTCAATGATGATGGCAATGGGGGCAGCCGCGTCTGCATGACAGAACGCGATTTGGAACATCTGCGAGGCAAATCTGTCTCGATGATCTTCCAGGATCCAATGACATCGCTTAATCCGGTTCTGACGGTGGAGTTTCAGATTGCTGAGGTGATCGAGGCTCACGAGGATGTTTCGCGGGCGGAAGCGATTCGTCGGGCGGGTGAGGCGCTGGAACAGGTAGGAATACCTCGGGAACGCGGAAAGGAATACCCTTACCAGTTCTCAGGTGGTATGAAACAGCGCGTTGTGATTGCCATGGCGCTAGCCTGCAATCCCGAGCTTCTGATTGCTGACGAACCGACGACGGCGCTCGACGTGACAATTCAGGCGCAGGTGCTTGATATGATGAAGAAACTTCGTGAGAAGAACGGCACGTCTATGCTGATGATTACACATGACCTTGGCATTGTGGCGGATGTGTGCGATCTTGTGTCGGTTATCTATGCTGGTCGCGTCGTTGAACACGGTACGTTGGAAGACGTGTTTGATCATACTCTTCATCCGTACACGCGCGGTCTGTTTGACTCATTGCCGAAAATGAACAGCAGAAAAGATCGTCTGAAGCCAATTAAAGGGCTGATGCCCGATCCGAGCAAGCGTGCTGTCGGTTGTGCTCTCGCTGAGCGCTGTGACTACGCCGTCCCGCGTTGCTTTTTAGAGCGTCCCGCAATCTTGCGCCGTACTGATGAACATGTTGTGGCCTGTCATTTGTACACCTCGGAAAATATCGTTCAGGGAGGTGTCTTGAAATGAGTTCTTCTCTATTAACTGTCCGGCACCTGAAAAAATATTTCAAGACGCCGCATGGGATGCTTCATGCTGTTGACGATGTAAGTTTCGAAATTCCACAGGGAAAGACGCTGGGCGTGGTTGGCGAATCCGGTTGCGGTAAGAGTACGCTTGGCCGTACCATTATCAGGCTCCAAGAACCTACGAGCGGAGAGGTCTTCTTTGATGGTCGCGATGTGAGTTCCCTGAATGCGAAGGAGCTTTGGGCACAGCGCCAGGAGATGCAGATGATTTTTCAGGATCCGTTTTCATCTCTCAATCCGCGTATGACGATCAGCCAGATAATTGAAGAGCCTCTTATTCTGTATGACCTGTATCCGGATTTCAGGACGCGCCAAAAGGAGGTCGCCCGTCTTATGGACACGGTCGGTCTTGCGCGGAGACTGTATAATGCGTATCCTCATGAACTTGACGGCGGCCGCCGGCAGCGCATCGGTGTTGCCCGCGCCTTGGCGCTGAAACCTCGTTTCATTGTATGTGATGAGCCGGTATCGGCTCTTGACGTATCGATTCAAGCGCAGATTCTGAACCTTTTGCAGGATCTTCAGCAGCAAATGAACCTCACCTATTTGTTTATCACGCATGACCTGAGCGTTGTCTACCATATCTCGGACGAGATTATGGTAATGTACCTGGGGCAGGTGATCGAGAAAGCCCCGACAGAGATTCTTTTTGATAGGCCGCTCCATCCCTATACTCAAGCTCTTCTATCTGCCATTCCCGAGCCCAGTCTGCACAATCGGCGCGAACGTCGTTTGATCCGCGGCGAACTGACGTCTCCAATTGAACCGTCGCCTGAATGCCGTTTTGCGAGACGTTGTCCTGAAGCTATGGACGAGTGCTGTCATAATAAAACTTGCTTGTGCGAAGCTGAGCCGGACCATTATGTCGCATGTTTCCGTTACGGTCTGAAGTTGGTATAGACATTTGTTATTTTTCACGAGAGAGTTCAGCGAAAAGAGGATAACTATTTATGTATACGTATCCGGAAATAAGGTTGCAGAATAAGCAGGACGCTTTTTCGGCGATGTTTATGTTTCTGTCGCGCAGCATCTTGGCACTTTGCGGCGAACGGAAAGGAGAAGGCATTATACGCGAGGCGGTCCGTCGTGCAGGGCGCGAAAGCGGCATGGCGCAACTCAAAAAGCTGAGGACAGCGGGCATTCCAACCAACTTGCACAATCTGTTCAACACAGGACTGGATTATTTGGATGACCCTCGCGTTCGCTGCAATGTGCTTTTTGATCAAGAAGATCGCCAGATTTGGGAGGTGTACACTTGTCCGCTGGCGAACTTCTGGAACAAGTACAGCGAGTCGAAGATCGGCAGTCTGTACTGTGAAGAATATCAGTACGCGCGCCTTCTGGCTTTTACGGAGGATAAAGGTCAGCTGAATCTTTCGAAGATTTTGACATCCCCGTGCGATACTTTCTGCCGCTTTTCAATGTACTTTCGCGAGGCGAATGTCTCATCGGAGCGCGGCGCTGAATCCTTCACGCATGGTGAGGTTGATCTAGCACAGCTTCCTAATACGAACTTCGACGATGGGGCTACGGGCATGACGCTTTCAATTTACTTCCATCTGCTTGAGGTCGCGACCGAACGCGAAGGTCCTGAAGGCACGTGTGCTGTGGCTGAGGGGCTCAAGAAATGGGCTGTGCAAGCTATCGAAGCTATGCAAAGTCAGGCAGCGAGGACGCTCAAACTGTTCAATGCCGATTTCGTGGAATTGAACTTTCCTCTGCCGCTGAATCTGACAGCCAATATTGAGACAAAGTTCACTGCATGGACAGGTTATGAAGCGCTAGAACTTCTTGAAAAGCTTGTTCTTCAGCCTCTTAAGGCAGTTTTGCTTTAGTCTGTCCGGGAAGGTGTCTGTATATGTATACATATGAGCAGCAATGCATGATGGATTTATCGGATAACTATACGGTCCTCTACTCTTTCATGGGCCGTCAGCTCATCGACGCGTTCGGTCTTGAGGGGGAGCGTGCCCTCCGAGAGGGAACGCGCCGCTTTGGCCGTGACCGCGCTGAGGTGACGCGTGCCAAGCATGAGGCTCTTGGCGTAAAGATTAATATGAAGAGTCTGTTTTCAGTGGATGGAGATCTGCCGCCGGATCCTCGATTTCGCCGGGAACTGCAGGAACTCAACCCAGAGGAACGTATTTCCCATACTTTGATCTGTCCTATGGCGGATATCTGGAAAGCTTATGGCGAGCGCGAAATTGGTCGTATATATTGTGAAGAGTTCCATCCTGCGTGCTACAACCACTACGCTTTTGATTGTGGGCATACCAATCTTGGCAAGACTCTCACCCAGGAAGGCGACGAATACTGCTCTTTCAATGTGGTGCTGAGAGCTCAGAATATGCCTGAAGAACTGCGCTCAAGGAGCTTTGCCGAATATGATCCAGGCTATATTGATCCTGTTGTAGTTCCTTCGAAGGCTGATGGCAAGAGTGGTTTTGAAAGTTTAAGTATCAAGCTGTACTATTATATCTTCGAAGCAGCCTTTGAAGCCTTTGGCGGAACGGCTGGAACGACAGTATCACTGGCTCTTCTTAGTATGGCTGCAGATGGTGCCAAGCGTGCACAAAATACTGCGGAAAAATATAATTTACCTTTCGACGCGAAGGTACTAAACGATTCTTATCCCTTGAGCCTTGATACGGCGTCCGTTGCCAACATGTGGGAGAGATATAGCGCCTATGGCGCGAGAGAGCTCTTTGAGATGTGCTTTGTACCAGCCATGAAAGCAGAGCTTCGTAAATGGCAAAGTGCCCGTTGTTCTTATCTTGCTCCTCGAATATGATATGATGCTTCTGGGCATGACTAGTCTGTTGGGGTGCTTTATCGACTAAGATTGAGATGCTTCTCACTTTTCATGACAGCAGGGGGCAGGAGGCATGACCAATAATCAGATCAAGTACATTATCGAAGCCGCTCGTGCTGGTTCCATCAATCAGGCGGCGCAAAACCTCTTTATAGCACAATCTGCTGTATCCAACGCGATTATCAATGTCGAGAATGAATTTGGGCATAGAATCTTTAATCGCAGTCCGAAGGGTGTAAGACTGACCTCATTTGGCCGAATGTTCCTTGCTCACATTATGCCTATCAATGAGCAATTAAATCAGCTCTACGCGATGCAGAATCATTCGCCTCGCATGTCGCTTTCAAAAACACTGCGGATTATCAGCAATGGTTTTTTTTATATCAGCAGCGTGATAGCCCGCGTGGCATCGACAATGGAGGCTGATAATATACGCATCCTGATCAAAGAGGACTACAGCGGTGATATGGTGGACTCGATCACCAACCGCATTGTTGATTTCGGTATTGTGCGCCTGTGGAGCTGTTACAGAAAGAACACTCTTGCATTCTATAATTTGCGGAAGCTGGTCTGGCGCCCATTATGTAAAATGCGCGTCGGCGTGGATATCGGCGAGAAAAATCCACTGTACCACGTAGCTGGCGATGAAGTTGAACCTGCACAGCTTCAGAATTTTCCGCAGATCTTACAGGAAAGTCTTGACTCTGGCCCATACTCCGACATACTGGATCGTCTTCATCTTCCAGTGAGCAAAATACGTTACATTGTTGATAGTCGGGCTGCACAGTATGAGCTGCTGGAATTAACCGACGGGTATACGCTCAACTCTGGGCATGTGGACGTTCCATACGGTGAAAATTCTTCGGTGCTTGACATTTGCAAACGCCGTTTCCTGGCACTGAAGGATTGTCCCATTACGTCAGATATAGGCCTCCTGACGAATGCCAACACTGCGCTGAGCGACGATGGGATGACATTCGTCCAGGGGCTTCAGGCGTATCTTTCCGCAAACTGACGTGATCTCTGTGAAAGCTGGGAAAGGTAACATCAGATTTTACTTCTCTGGAAGGAAAGGTTATTGTGGATACTATCGAGCAAAGGATCTGTGAGGCAATTGATGCTCGCAAGGATGAGATCATTAACTTTGCGACAGATATCTGGAATCACGCGGAGCTTGGTTTTCAAGAGTACCGTACAGCAAAAAAGTTTACCGAAGCGTTGCGGCGGTGCGGCCTGGAATCCCAAACGAACATGGCCGTGACAGGTGTTAAGAGCTGCTTGAAGGGGAGGGTGGACGGTCCTAGCATCTGCCTAATGGGTGAGTTCGATGCTTTGCCGATCCCGAACAGTCCGCACGTTAACCCCAAGACTGGGGCAGCTCACTGTTGCGGGCACAACGCGCAAATCGCCGGGGTCATTGGTGCTGCAATGGCGTTGACTTTGCCTGATGTGAGAACGGCTCTGGATGGTAACGTTGTTTTCTTTGGCGTCCCCGCAGAGGAGTATATAGAAATTGCTTTGAGAAACAGAATGCGCGAACAAGGTTTGATCCGCTATGGATGCGGTAAATGTGAGTTACTGCGTCTGAACGCTTTGGACGATGTGGATATTGTCGTAGGACATCATGCAGCCTGTGTAAAGGAATATCTTGTAGCCAACCGATCCTGCAACGGATTTGTGACGAAAATGGTACGTTTTGAGGGACGTGCTGCTCACGCTGCTGGTGACCCTCAGCATGGCGTCGACTCAATGATGGCGGCAGAGATCGCGATGCATGCCGTGAATGTTCAGCGGGAGAGTTTCTATGACGAAGACACAATTCGTATCCATGGTCGTGCTTCGGGAGCTGGCGAAGCTACGAATATCATAGCTGATGATGTACGTTTGGAGTACTCGATTCGTGGAAAGACGATCGCGTCCTACATGGATGCGGCAAAGAAGGTAGACCGGGCTATGCGTGCCGGAGCCGTCGCTACTGGCTGTGGTCTCTCGATCAGCACCTTGCCCGGCAATTTGCCTATCGTACCGGTGAGGGATGCCAGCGTTGTTCGCGAAGCGCTGGAGATCGTGGCGGACGGGACTCCTGTGACAGAGACAGGGCCGGACGTTCATTCCACGAGCAGCGGAGACTACGGGGACATTAGCTGCCTGATGCCTCTCCTACAGTTCAATACAGGAGGTTTTTCTGGGGCCCTGCACAGTCCGTCTGTTGAAGTTGGCAACCCTTATGAGGCTTACGTGGAGCCGGCAAAGATATTTGCCCTGATCGCGTATCGTTTGCTGAGAAATGGGGCAGTTCGAGCACGCGGCGTTATGGACGAGTTTGTTCCGACTCTGACACGCAAAGGCTACATTGAACTTATGGAGAGCCAGCTTGTGACTGAGCATCTTCCCATGGCGCCGCTCTTTGCGCCGGAACGTGTTTAATGCACCATCTGCTCTAAGCCAAAATCTATTAGTGGCTTAGAGTGACTTTATTGTTCCCCATTGCGGCGGCTTGCCCTCAGACGAGAGTACCGACATCTTTGGTTGCCCCTCCGATGAAAATGTAGATTACGTTATGACTTTTGTAATGCGCATAAAGTCTTATGTACTACGAAAGTAAGTGTCTGGGGACGCTGGCACAGTTTGTGCCCTGTTATGAATTTATTGCGCAGTTGCAATCTCTGAGTGGGATGATTCAGACAAGGAAGATTTGTTAGATGTGATGCGTTACACGAAAGTCCTGCCGCCGGTCCCGGGGCGTTCATTACCACCTTCAGGTTCATGGACTTCAACAGCCGGGATTACACCCTGGCGCGTCGCTGGCTGTACAGAGAAGCACGGCTAGGGTGACGCGGTGGAAAAACTTATTTATATACAGAAACGAATCAGGCCGAAACACCTCTGCGACAGGAAGTGTTTCGGCCTGATTTTTGTGCGGTATAATAGGAGCAGGGGAACGGAGTTTTGTTCGATATTTTGCTATTATAGGGGGATCTGTGATGGATTACAAAGAAGTGCTGGAAAACGCGCGCAAGGTGCTGGCGGCCAAGTGCCGCGTCTGCCCGGTGTGCGACGGGCGCGCCTGCCGCGGCGAGGTGCCCGGCGTGGGCGGCAAGGGGACCGGCGCCACGTTCGTGCGCAACGTCGCCGCCCTTGCGGAAGTGAAGCTCGTGCTCGACACGCTCTACGCCGACCGCGGCCAGGACACGGGCTGCGAGTTCTTCGGACGCACGTTCGCGATGCCCGTTTTCGCCGCGCCGATCGGCGGCATGAAGCTCAACTACGCTTCCGACCTCGGCGAAGGCGCCAACGGCGAGCGCGTCGTCAAAGGCGCGCACGCCGCCGGAAGTGCCGCCTTCACCGGCGATTCGCCCGACGAGGCCTTTTACGGCCCGCTGGAGGCGATCAAGGCGCTGCGCGGCTGGGGCGTGCCCACCATCAAACCATGGGCCATGAAGCAGGCGCTGGCGCGCATGGCCGACGCCGTCGCCGCCGGCGCGATGGCCGTGGCCATGGACGTGGACGCCGCCGGCCTGGTCAACGTGAAGCTGCGCGGCGAATCCGTCTATCCCAAGGGCGTCGCCGATCTTCGCGCCCTCGTCGAAGCCGCGGGGAAAACGCCGTTCATCGTCAAGGGCGTCATGTCCGTCAAGGGAGCGCTCAAAGCTCTCGAAGCCGGGTGCTACGGCATCGTCGTCTCCAACCACGGCGGCCGCGTGCTCGACCACGGCCAGTCCACCGTGGAAGTGCTGCCCGAGATCGCGCAGGCCGTGAACGGCCGCATGAAGATCTTTGTCGACGGCGGCGTCAGAAGCGGCGTCGACGTGTTCAAAATGCTGGCGCTGGGCGCGGACGCCGTGCTGATCGGCCGTCCCGTCACCGTATCGGCCTTCGGCGGCGGCGCCGAAGGCGTGGAGCTCTATTTGAAAAAAATCCAGTCCGAGCTGGCGGGGACCATGCTCATGACCGGCGCGGCCACGCTGGCCGAGATCGGCCGCGACATGGTGCGCGTGCCCGCGTATTTTTAGGCGAAGCGCGCCAAATACAGCCGCCGGAAAAAGGCGAAAACGAAAAAAACGAGGCAAGGCCATCATAACGAAACGCCCGGCGGCTGCTGAACCGTCGGGCGTTTTTCATGCGGAATGTTCCACGTGGAACATTCCGCACGATCGCTACTCTTCGACTGTGAAAGAACTGTTTCTCTCGAGCCGTGCCTGAAAATCGCTGAAGTCGCCGATATGGGTATAGAGACCGCGCTCTTTCTGCGTGGCGATGCGGTCGCGGTAGGCTTTGGTGCCGCCGGTCTCGCGCAGGCTCGCGAGCGCGTCGTGCATGGCTTTCATGGAAGCGCGGATCAGCGTCTGCGGGAACTTGACGAGCTTGAACCCCATGTCCGCCAGCTGGTCGACGGTGAAGTCTTCGTTGACGGTGCCTTCGACGATGCTCGTGCAGACGGGAAAGGGCAGGGCGGCGATGCGCTTCATGTCCTCGGCCTTGGGCGGCACGGTGATGAAGATCATGTCGGCGCCGGCGCCGTGATAGATCTGGGCGCGGCGCAGCGCCTCGTCGAAGCCGAGCGACTTGGCCGCATCGGTGCGGGCGATCACGAAGAAATCGGGATTGAGGCGCGCGGCGAACACGGCGCGCAGACGTTCCACCATTTCCTCGGCGCTGACCACGGCCGTGTTGCTGTAATAGGCGCACATCTTCGGGAAAACCTGATCCTCGATCTGGATGCCGGCGATGTCCATGGCCTCGTACTCGCGCACCATGCGGTAGATGGGCAGCGTGCCGCCGTACCCCGTATCGGCGTCGACGATCATCGGGATCGTCGTGGCGCCGAGGATGTTGAGAAAGTTGTTGCGCAGTTCGCCGTAGGAGAGGATGCCCACGTCGGCGCTGCCCAGCTCGAGATTTGACATGGACGACCCGCTGACGACCACGGCCTCGAAGCCGGCGTCCTCCACCATGCGGGCGCCAAGCGCATCGCCTGCGGCGGGCGCGACGACGACCCGATTGTTTCTGAAGAGATCGCGCAAAACCGCGGCTCGTGATTTTCCGTTGTACATATAAAGAAATCCCTCCTTGGAGGATCAGATGTGATGCATGTGAAATAAAATCGGCCCTTTCAGGCTCTGTCGCGAATCTGAAAGGGCCTTTTCTTTTTTTCGCCGCGTGCGGCAAAGCGCGGATCAATCCCTTTGCCCGTAAAGTTTCAGCGCGTTCTCGCTCAGCACCATGCGGGCGCTTTCTTTCGCCTGACGTTCGGAGAGCAGGCCGTCTTCCGCGAACTGCCTCATGACGCGCGCCAGCGCGTTTTTGGCAATGAAGGCGGCGATCCAGACCATTTCGGCGTACCAGTGTTGCCCCGTGCCGAGCATGATCTTGTCGTGCGGCGTGATCGAAAGCGCGTCTTCGAGGCAGCGCGCGAACAGCAGCGGTTGCCAGGGCAGCGTCTGGCTCAGGTCGAGGTACACGTTGGGGAAGTTGCAGGCCATGATGGCGGCGTTGCGCGTGAAGGGAAAACTCTGGTGCAGGAAAACGATTTTTGCGCGGAAGAAACGTTTTTCCTTGAGGAACGGCGCCATCAGGATCGGATCGACCTGATAGAAGGCAGTACGATTTTTGAATCCCGTGCTGCCGGAATGAAGGTGCAGCGGCACGTTCAAATCCTGACAGATCGTGAGAATATGAGGGAACATGGCGTGATAAACCGTGTCTGCGGCTTCTTTTTGGCCGGATTTCGCGACGGCGAAGGCTTTTTCCGCCTCCTGTTCCGTTATGTCGCGCACGGCCATGCCGCCGAACTTTTCGCCGATGTGGCCTTTGAGTCCGGCAAAACCCTGTCGGATCGCGTCGTTAATGCTCCGCAGCACCCGGTCCAACAGCGCTTTGTAAGAATCCGCCGTTTGAAGCTGTTCGGCGAAGACATTCTCGAACTGAAACAGACGGTTTACGCGGCAGGGGAAGCACATCGTGTCGCGGTGCCCCATGGGCAGCTCGCAGTCGAGCGTGCAGCCGCAGACCTTTTGGTCGGCGTAGAGCATGCGCGTGTAGCCGCGCAGTCCCTCGGGCGTTTTCGTGTTGCTGTTGCGGAAGTCCACGACGCCTTGCAGCGACTCCTCGCAGCCGAAACGGCGCGACATGGCGTGAACCAGCGTCCGTACGACGCTCTGGTACGGCATATGGCTGAGCGCCGCGGCAGACGGGCAAGGGCGTCCCGCGTCGTCTTCGACGTCGCGCACGCCGTGATAGTAGTTGAGCGCAAATTCTTCAGCCGTAACGAAGGTCCTGTCCGTAAACAGACGGTGCGTGTGATTGTCATAAAAAGCTTCGTGACTGAAATCGAAATCTGCCATCGGGAAAACCTCCGCTTTAAGCCGCGGCCTTGCGGCGGGAGCTGATCCACTTGGAGATGTAGGGGAACAGCACGCCGAGGACCGTCAGGGCGATGAAGAACTTGTTCAGCCCGCCGGCGAAGAAAATGTCCATCGAGCCGCGCGACATCTGCATGGTGCGGCGCAGGTTGCCCTCCACCAGTTCGCCGAGAACGAATCCGAGCACCGTGGCCGCCGGCGCGAACCCCAGTTCCTTCATGGCGAAACCGATCAGGCCAAAGACCAGCACGAGAATGACGGAGTAAATGTCGTTGGTTGTGGAAAACGCACCGATGAAGGCGAACAGCATGATGGCCGAGGTGAGATAAATCTTCTTGATGGAGGTGATGTACACGCAGGGACGGAGCATCATCAGCCCCACGAAGAGCAGCACGATCTGCGCCACGAACATGCTGGCCATGAGGCCATAGGGAACGGCTGGCTGATTGATGAACAGCATCGGGCCGCAGGAGATGCCCGCCAGGCTGAATCCCACCATGAGGATGGCCGTCGAATTCGAACCGGGAATGCCGAGCGCCAGCAGCGGAATCAGGCCGCCGGCGGGGACTCCATTGTTGGCCGACTCGGGAGCGGCGACGCCGCGGATGTCGCCGGTGCCGAACGTCTCGTTGTTCTTGCAGAACATCTTCGTTTCGGAGTACCCGATCCACGAGGCGATCGTGGCTCCAGCGCCGGGCAGGGCCCCGACCACGGACCCCATGGCGCCGCAGGCCAAAACGATGGGCGTAACGCTGGCAAGTTCTTTCTTGGTAGGATAGGTCATCTTGATCTTATCTCTGATGACTTCAAAAATCTCGCCGGAGAAAATCTGGCGGAACACCTCACTTAAGGCGAACAGCCCGACCAGCACGGGAATCAGGTCAAGCCCCTCGGAAAGCCGGAACACGCCGAACGTGAAACGCTGCGTCGACGTGAACTTGTCCATGCCGATGATGGCGAGAAACAGACCGAACGCGGCGGAGATGATGCCCTTCATGGAATCCTTGCCGGACACAGCGCCGACGATGGAAAGCCCCATCATGGCCATCCAAAAGTACTGGCTGGGCCCGAACTTCAGCGCGAAACGCGCCAGCGGCAGCGTGGAAAACACCAGGATGACGACGGAAACCAGGCCGCCAAGCACGCCGGCATACAGAGAGATGCACAGCGCCTTGCCGCCCAGCCCCTTGCGCTGCATCTCGTAACCGTCGAGCACCGTGGCTGCCGCGGCGCCCGTGCCGGGCGTCTTGATCAGAATGGCGGGGATCGAGCCGCCGTACTCCGCCCCCACGTAAACGGCCGCCAGCATGGGAAGCGAATGCGCGGGATTCATGCCGAACGTAAGCGGCAGCAGCAGCGACATGGCCACCGAGGCGGAAATGCCGGGGATGGCGCCGCCGATGATGCCCCAGATGACGCCGAAAGCGATGTACATGATGTTGAGAGGCGTCGCGGCCTGCATCAGACCCTGACCGAAAAGAGCCAACATGGGAAAAACCTCCTTGAAATCAGCCGAGCAGCCCGTGAAGCACGCCGCCGGGCAAAAGTACGCCCAGCAGTTTGGCGAAGAAGAGATACAGGAAAACGCTGAACAGCACCGCATAAAGCGCGGCGTTGCGCAGCCGGACCTTCATCTCGCTGGGGTCGAAGTAAATCACCATACACAGCAGGAACAGAACCGTCGTGGGGATAAAACCGAGCGGATTCAGCAGGGCGGCGTAGGCGATGGAAAGCAGGATCACGTACAGGAACGATCCGTACTTGGGGCGCGAAGCGCCGGCGGCGTTTTCGGGCTTTGCCTTCAAGGAGATGATCAGCGCCGCCAGGCCGATGACCGTGGCGAGAAAACGCGGATACAGCGTGGGACCGACCGCGTCGAAGTCGGATGTGGGGAACGTCCCCGCTTCGTACCAGACGTAACCGGCAAAGGCGAAGCAAAAGAGGCCGATCAGGCGATCCTTGCTGAGAAAACTGCTCAAAGGGATTCCTCCTTGGACGAAAAAATAAAAATCAATGCCCGAAACCGCGGCGAACCGCCGATTTCGATATGAAAGAGCAGATTCGCCGCGCCGTGGCGGCGAATCTGCCGGCGTTTTGGCGCGCCTAATTTCTCTTGCCGCGCAGAGCCGCCTCGTTGTCCTTGATGGTTGCGGCCACGCCGTCATAGGAGGCGAGGAACGCGGCGCCATCGACGAACTTGCCCTCGATGGCCTCGTCGGCCAGATACTTTTTGAACTTCTCGTCGTCAAGGGCGGCCTTGAAAACTTCGGCCATGCGCCCCACCAGTTCGGGATCGGTGCCGGCGGGAGCGGCGAGTCCGCGCAGACGCTCGAAGACGATGTTGAAACCGTTCTCGACGGTGGTAGGCACGTTGAGGCTGTTGCGGTCCTTGGCAAGCAGCGCGATCAGTTTGAGGTTGCCGGCTTCGACCTGCGGACGCATGTCGACGTATTCGCCGACGCCCACGTCGCAGAAGCCGCCGAGAATGTTGACCAGCGTGTCGCTGCCGGTGTCGAAAACGATCCGGTTCACGTCGATCCCCGTCGTGCGGATGATCTCGGCGGAGCAGATCGTGCTGGCGCTGGTGGGAGCTGCGGTGCCCCAGTTGAGTTTGCCGGGATTCTTTTTCGCGTATTCGATCAGCTCGGGCAGCGTGTTAAACGGCATGTCCTTACGCGTGAAGACGTACTGAGGATCGTTGCCCAGCGCGCAGACATAGGCGAAGTCGGGATATTTGACGGGCGAATGACCGATCAAGTCGGCGGTGACCACCGTGGTGCTCAGGCAGGCCAGCGTGTAGCCGTCTTTGGGCGCTCGCTGCACGCGCCCCCAGGGCACGGCGCCGGAAGGATCGATGAGATTCTCGATCACGATGTTGTGGCCGTTCAGCTTGTCCTTGACGGCGACGGCCATGTTGCGAAGGAACGTGTCGCCGCCCGAACCGGGGCGGGTGTAGTAGACGATGTGAATATCCTTTTCCGGCCAGTTGTCGTATTTGCCGGCGGCGAAGGCCGCACCGCATGTGATGAACAGCGCGGCGACAGACGCGACTTTTGCTAAGACGCTCTTTTTCATCATGATTGTCCCCCTGTTGAATAATTTCGTATGTGTGAACGTCATTTCGTTCACAGTTTCAATATATCAGCCCAGTCCAGTAAAATCAAAGGCTTGCGAGGCGCCCGTTTTTTGCGTTTCACGAATGACCTATTGAAAAACTGTATATTTGATTTTTCTGAAGGCTGGCAAAATCGTCCCATGCGTGTATACTCGATTTTAAAAGTTATAAGTTTTTTCAATAAGAAATTTCCAAGAGAAGAGGGGCCAACAGATGCGATTCGAACAGCTTCACCTTTTTGCGACGATTTTGAGCTGCGGTTCTTTTGCCGCTGCCGCCCGTCTGCTGCACCTGAGCCAGCCGAGCATCACGACTTCGCTGAGCGCGCTGGAGGCGGAAGTGGGGCAGAGACTATTGGAACGCACGCCCGGGCAGCGGCACCCCGTCCGTCCGACGGCGGCCGGCGAGATCTTCGCCGGGTTCGCCCGAAAGGCGCTGACCGATTATCGGGGCATGCTGTCGGCAGTCACGCTGTCGTCGGATGCGCCGCAAGCGCCCGTCAGAATCGGCGTCACGCCGACGCCGGGCAGCTCGCTTCTGCCTGTGCTGACCAATAAATTCCGCGAGGAGAACCCGGCGCTTACGATACAGGTCAAAACGTTTCGCGGCACCGAACTGGCGCGTCGTCTCAAAGAGGGGGAGTTCGATCTCGGCGTGACCGGCACTCGTCCGCAGGACGACGGCATCGTTTTCGAGCGGTTCTTTTACGATCCGCTTGTTTTGATCGCTCCGGTACGCATGGGACTGACAGGACCGATTACGCTGCGCGAACTGAAGCGCCTGCCGCTGGTCGTGCGCGACGCCTCGGGCAATTTGATGCGCCTGCTGATCCAGGCGCTGAACCGCGTCGGCCTGTCATTGGAGCGGATGAACGTCGTCATGCAGGTGTCGGGCAACAACGACGTGCTGTCGTCGGTGACGCTCGGCGCCGGCGTCGGTTTTGTGGCGCGCTCGCTGCTGGCGGCCAACCGCGAAAACCATGACATTATGATCGTACCGGTGCGCCGTCTGCAGGTGACGCGTTACGTCTACATGCTGCGGCGCGAAAGCAGTTCCTTCACCGGCGGCATGAGGCTCTTCTGGGAATACGCCATGGGCACGGAATGGCGCGAGCACGTCTTTTCATACAACACGATGATGCTGTGATGCGCATCGTCAAGCGAGAAGTTTGTTTGGCGACGCTCCGCAAATGAAAAGGGCGGGGTGAAAATTTTGTAACGGACAAGCAAAGATCGCGAAGGCCCTTTTCTTGCGAAAACAAAACCGCGATCATAAATTTGAAGCATAAGCGATATATAATTGATGTATTAGACGCATGAGTGCGGTTTGCTTATAATGGACCGCGTGTCGGGGATGAAAGGGAGGAGCGGTCGACGCGTTTCCTCGGAGAGTCGTTTCTGTCCATGTGAAGAAAAGGACGAGGTTGAACTTGTTTTTTTGAAGGAGGGCCCCGTCGATTTCGCGAGATGCGTCATGCCGTTTCGTGGCTGGCGCGTGACGAAGCGCAACGGTCCGTTTCGGAAAGAGGGAGATGCTCCATACCCGTTTCTTAAAGGAACCGCCGCTATATTTTAAATAGGTTCCCAACATGTCGGTTAGCTTCAATGACAATTTTATTGAATGGCCTGTGTTAAAATTTCGTCAGGTTGTTATAACCTTTTGATGTCCCCCGTGATTTGGTTGGGCTGACATATAGAGTTTTAGGCAAGGGCGCTCCGGATGGAGCAGGGGAGAGTATTTCATCTTTGTGAGGAGGAAGTACGATGAAGAGTAAGAAGGTTTTGGCAGCAGTTGCGCTTGGCTTGGGCGTTTGGGCCGGCAGCGCGAGCGCGAATCTGATGTACAAGCAGACTCGTCCCACGATCAGCGGCCGCGCCGTCGCCCATGCGGGCAGTCCCGCCGCAGCACTGGCCGGCATGAAGATCCTGCAGGCCGGCGGCACCGCTTTCGACGCGGCGCTGGCCATGGCCGCGGCTCAGAGCTACAGCGAGGTCATGATGTGCCATATCTTCGGCGGCGACCTGCAGCTGATCGGTTATTCCGCCAAGGACAAGAAGGTCTTCAGCTTCAACGGCACCGGCTGGGCTCCCAACAAGGCCAAGGAGCAGCTCGAGAGAGACGCCGAGATTCCCGCCAAGGGCATTTTCTCCATGCACATCCCCGGCGAGTGGTCGGGCTGGATGACGTTCCTCGCCAAGTACGGCACGATGCCCCTGAAGGACATCCTCGCTCCCGTGGTTGACATGGCCGAAAACGGCATCATCGTCGACGATTTCCTGGCCAACATGATCGAGAAGAACGCCGGCCCCATGAACGATCAGGCCAAGGCGGTGTTCTTCCCCAACGGCAAAGCGCTGAAAGCCGGCGACGTCTACGTGAACAAGGACTATGCCGATCTGATGAAGACGATGGGCGAGGTGGCGGCCAAGGCGGCCGAAGGCAAGACGCTTGCCGACGGTTTCAAGGCGGCCGACGACTACTTCTATCGCGGCCCTGTCGCCGAAGAGATCGTCAAGTGGAACAACGAAAACGGCGGCGATTTCTCCATCGAGGATTTCAACGAGTTCCACGCCGAGGAGACCACCCCCATCACCACCAACTACCGCGGCATCGATGTGTACTGCACGCCTCCCAACAGCCAGGGCACCGTTCTGATCGAGACGCTCAACATGCTCGAGAACTATGACCTCAAGGCCATGGGGCACAACAGCAAGGATTACATCAACGTCCTCACTCAGGTTCTGCAGATCGCCATCAACCACCGCAACCGCTTCAGCGCCGATCCGCGCTTCCACAAGTTCCCCGCGGCGCTCCTGACCAAGGAGTTCGCCAAGGAAATGACCAAGCAGATCGACATGAACAAGGCCGTCGACGAGATCCCGCTGGGCGACCAGAAGTACTTCGTCGACTACGAGAAGAAGGGCCCCGACACGACGCATATGTTCGTCTGCGACGCCGAGGGCAACATCGTGGCCGTGACGCACTCCATCAACCATTTCTTCGGTTCCAGCATGATGGTGCACGGCATCATGATGAACGACCGCCGCATCCAGTACTCGCCCGACATGGATCTGCCCAACGCGCTGGCGCCTCATAAGCGTACCGTGCAGACGATCACGCCTTCGATCGCTCTGAAGGACGGCGAACCCTACATGGCTTTCGGCACGCCCAACGCCGACCGTCAGGAACAAACCAAGGTCCAGGGTTTCCTGAACGTCGTCGAGTTCGGCATGCGTCCCCAGGCCGCCGTCGAAACTCCCCGCATCGCTACGGACGCCGCCGGCGACACGGCCAGCCTGAACAAGTATCCCAAGCAGATCTCCTACATGGTCAACTACCCGACCCAGGTCGATCCCAAGGTGCTCGACGAGCTGCAGGCCATGGGCTACAAGATGGTTCCCGTGACCAATACCGGTTCTCTCGGCCTTGGCGTGCGCGAGAACGGCTTCTGGAGCGTCGGCGCCGATCCCACCAGAAACGCCTACACCTTTGCCTGGTAAGTTTTTCTTGCCTGGCGCTCAAATCTATCCTTCAAAGGAGATTTTCGCAACGATGAAGAAATTTACGCTTGCGGCGCTTCTCTGCGCCAGCTTTCTCGCTTTCGGCGCGGCGGCTTTCGCCGATCAGCCGGCGCTTCCCACGGTTCAGCAGCCCGTCCTTTTGACCCCCTTTGGTCAGAGCCAGGACGCCAACGCCGTGAAGCTGATGACGAAAAAGTATCAGGTCGACTACGAAATGGCGGTTTTTGCCAAAGACGTTGACTGGACAAAGTACAAGACGCTGTTCGTGGTTCTCGGCGGCAGCGGCAAGGGGCTCGGCGCCGCCGGTCTGGACATCCCTTCCGAACTGGCCCGCTGCACCGAGCTCATCGCCGAAGCCAAGAAGAACAACGCGTATGTCGTGGCGCTCCACATCGGCGGCCCCGACCGCCGCGGTCCGAATTCGGCCCCTTTCCTGACTTTTGCCGGCGACGCCAACTTCATGATCGTTCGTGAGGACGGCAATGCTGACGGTTACTTTACCAACCTCAGCACTGAGAAGAACGTTCCCATGTACACGATTCAGAAGACCGGCGATCTTCGCAAGATCATGCCGGAGATGCTCAAGTAATTTCAGAAGCATAGATCTGAACGTCATGACTCATTCTTCTTTCGCGGGAGTGAGTCATGATGTTTTAACGGGGCGGGAGCGGATTTCACTCGCGTTGTTGGAAAGCTGTTCCGCCCTCTTTCGGCTTTTTTGCCGACATGACGCCGAAAATTGCGCATTCCGCAGCCCGTCATCCTGTCTGAATGCGGCACTGTGCGGATTCTTCTCTCTTGTGTAGGAAATACGCAAGGGAAGCGGAGGACTGCAAAAAATTTCAAGGAGACTTCAGATGATGATCAATCACGATACTTCCCGCACCTGGGATACGATCAAGCGCGATACCGACGAACGTCTTGCCGCGGCGGCGAAGATCGTCGGCAGCGGCAAGGTCGTCACGGCGGAGGATGCCGTCGCTCTGCTCGAAGCGGTTATCCGTCCTTTCGACCGCGTCAACATCGAAGGCGACAATCAGAAGCAGGCTGATTTTCTGGCCCAGTGCCTGTGTGCCGTCGATCCTGCCAAAGTGCACGATCTGCACATGGTGCAGTCGGTCCTGACGCTGCCCGAGCACCTCGACGTGTTCGAAAAGGGCATCGCCAAAAAACTTGATTTCTCGTTCTCCGGGCCTCAGTCCGGCCGCATCGCCGAGCTGCTCGGCGCCGGCAAGCTGGATCTCGGGGCCATTCACACCTATCTTGAACTTTACGGCCGCTATTTCCTCGATCTGACGCCCCGCGTGGCACTGGTCGTGGCGGATGCCGCCGATCGGGAGGGCAACCTCTACACCGGTTTCAGCACCGAAGACACGCCGACGATCGTCGAGGCCACCAAGTTCCGCCAGGGGATCGTCATCGTCCAGGTCAACGAAATCGTGGACCGGCTGCCGCGCGTGGACATCCCCGCCGATTTCGTCGATTTCATCGTCACGTCGCCCCGGCCGTTCTACATCGAGCCGCTGTTCACGCGCGATCCCGCCAAGATCACCGACGCCCGCGTGCTGACGGCGATGATGACCATCAAAGGCATTTACGCCGAATACGGCATCCAGAACCTGAACCACGGCGTCGGCTACGACACCGCGGCCATCGAGCTGCTGCTGCCCACGTACGGCGAGGAGCTGGGACTGAAGGGCAAGATCTGTTCCAACTGGATCCTCAATCCTCATCCGACGCTGATTCCCGCCATTGAGTCGGGCTGGGTCAAGTCGGTTCACAGTTTCGGCGGCGAACTGGGCATGGAACGCTACGTGGCGGCCCGTCCCGACGTGTTCTTCATCGGCCCCGACGGCTCGATGCGGTCGAACCGCTGCATGTCGCAGGTCGCCGGGCATTACGCCATCGATGCGTTCGTCGGCGCGACGCTGCAGATCGATCCTTACGGCAACAGCAGCACGGCCACGGCGACGAAGGTCGCCGGTTTCGGCGGCGCTCCCAATATGGGCTGCGATTCCCGCGGCCGTCGTCACTCGACGGCGGCATGGCTCAAGGCGGGCGCCGAAGTCGGCTCCCAGGCCGCTGCCATCGGCCCCGATCTGCACCGCGGCCGCCGCCTGGTCGTGCAGATTCTGAACACGGTCGCCAGGATCAGGGACAAGAAGAATCCCGGCCAGTTCAAAGAAATCCCCGCGTTCGTGGAGCATCTTGACGCCGAGAAACTGATGAAGAACGCCAACCTGCCCATCGAGCCCGTCATGATCTACGGCGACGACCTCACTCACATCGTCACCGAGCAGGGCATCGCGTATCTGCACCGCTGCCGCGACATCGAAGAGCGCCGGGCCGCCATCCGCAGCGTCGCCGGCAAGACCCCCGTGGGGCTGCAGGGCAGCGAGGAAGAGCGCCGCCGGATGCGCGAGCTCGGCATCGTCAAAACGCCCGCCGATCTTGGCATCGACGTGGCCACGGCGACCCGCGACCGACTGGCTGCCAAGGACATCATGGAGCTGGTGGAGTGGTCCGGCGGGCTCTACGATCCGCCCGCAAAGTTCCTGCCCGGGAAAGAGGATTCGTCCCGTCGGTGAATAACGGTCTGCCGTCGCTCCGTCCGCGGTCGCGGGCGGGGTGCGGCGATCGATTCGAAGTTCCGCGCGTGAGAGTGCTGCCGTGGGGCAGCGAAGCCGAAGTCACAGTTTTACCTTTCTGGAGGTACGAAAGAGAATGACCAATTCGTTAATCGTTTTGGGAGTCATGCTGGCGATCCTGGTGGCAGGTTCGTTCATGCGTAAGATCCCCGTCGCCGTCCTGCTGGTCGTCGCGTCGATCGCGGGGGCCGTTGTCGGCGGCATGACCGATCCCCTTCTGAAACGCGACTACTTCACGTCCATCGCCAGCGTCTTCGTCGGCAACAGCGAGACCGTGCCGTCGCTGCTGAGGCATTTCATGGAAGGTTCCATGCTGTTCCTCAACCTGATGCTGACGGTGGCGGCCGGCATGCTTTTCATGAGTATTCTCAAGGAGAACGGCGCCTTGAATCTGCTGACCCGCGAGATCGTCGGCGGCTTCCACAAGTCGCCCACGCTTCTGCTGATCCTGATCATGATCCTGATCATGCTGCCGGCCATGCTCACCGGTTCGGCCCCCGCGTCGGTCCTCAGCACCGGCGTGCTCGTGCTGCCCATTCTTTTGGAGATCGGCGTCTCGCGCGATGACGCCGCGGCGATCATCGCTCTCGGCTCGCTGTTCGGCATGGTGGCGCCGCCCGTCAACGTGCCCGCTATGCTGATCGGCACGGGCGTCTACATGCCGTACGAGGGTTTTGCGATCCCGCTGCTGATTTTGACGCTGCCGTTGGCCGTCTTCTCGGTGCTGTACATCGCCCGCCGCTCGGTCAGCAAGGTCGACAAGGAAGCCGTTCTCGCCAAGATCCCCGGCGATCCCGCGGTGAAGGGATTCCTGCCTCAGTTCCCGCTGGTGTTCCTGATCGGTTACATGATCGTCAAGAGTTATTATCCGCAGATCGACCCCGGCACGCCGCTGGTGTTCTGCATGGGCATCGTCATGGCGCTGCTGTGCAGCAAAAAGAAGATCAATTTCTGGAAGGTCTCCGTCCAGTCCATGTCCGAGTCCGTCGAGGTCATGGCGCTCTTTGCCGCCGTCGGCATGATGATTCAGATCATGGGTCTGACCGGCGCCCGCGGCGCTACGGTGCTCGGCGCCCTTGGATTGAAGGGGCCGCTGCTTTATCTGTCCATCGCGGTCGTCGCGCCCATCGTCGGCGGTCTGCTGATGCCCTTCGGCTGTGCCGGCGTGCTCGGCATCCCTCTGATCATGGCCTTCACGAACAAGAACGCGATCTGGGTCACCTCCGCCCTGACGCTGATCATGTGCGTGGGCGCGCTGCTGCCGCCGACCTCCGTTTCCGCGCAGTTTGCCGCCCGCGCCGTAGGGCTTGGGAATCAGGGCAAGATGCTCAAGAAATGCGTTCTCCCCGCCGTCCTGTCGTTGATCCTCAGCGTTGTCGTCATGGTCTATGCCAACGAGATCGTGGTCTTCCTGCGCGGTCTGGGCATTCCCCTGAAGTAAGAGAGGAGTTTTCTCATTATGGCATTCCAGTACATTATCATGAAGTACGCCTATCTGGTCATGGTCGCTTTCTTCTCGGTGCTGTTCATCTATAATCTGTTCACCCAGAAGAGCCTTGCCAAACAGATCGGCTGCGCCATCCTCCTTATTCCTTTCCTTCTGCGTCTGTTTCTGCTTCACTGATCGGTTCAAGAGGGAGAATGAAAAATGTCTGAAAACAATTCCGCGAAAAAAGGCTGCGGCAATTTCCTCACCGGACTGATCCTGGCGGCCGCACTCGGCGCCGGAATCTTCACCGTCGGCAAGGAATTCCGCTATCAGTTCAACGTCGAGCCCATTTACAAGGGCCCCGGCGTCACCGACGTGAAGATGCTGAGCGATTACAATCCCTTCCTGAAGGGGACCAACGGCGACTCCAAGGTTTACGTCCTTGACAGCGGCAAGCCCGGCGGAAATTTCATCATCATGGGCGGCACGCATCCTACCGAGCCCGGCGGACTGCTGGCGGCCGTTCTCTTCATCGAGAACGCCGTGGTCACCGAAGGCAAGGTCATGGTGGTGCCTCACTCCAACAACTCCGGCTTCAGCACCTGCGAGCCCGGGCTCGGTCACGTGCCCTATTTCCACATCGCCACGCCCAGCGGCAAGGTCCGCTATTTCCGCTACGGCAACCGCGGTTCCAACCCCGTCGACCAGTTCCCAGACCCCGACATGTACCTGCATTATCCTTCGGGGCAGAATCTGGCCGCCGACGAGATCCGCAACCTTGACCGCGCTCATCCCGGCAATCCTCACGGCCTGCTGACCCAGCAGGTCGCCTACGCCTTCAACCGCATGTGCTGGGACGAGGCCGCCGACATGATCATCGACCATCACGAAGCTCCGCCCGAAAAGCCTCTGGTCAACGCCATCTGCGTGCACCAGAAAGGCATCGACCTGACCTCCGAGATGGCGCTGATGCTCGAGGAGCAGAACATCAGGATGCGCGTCGAGATCTCGCCCATCCCGCTGCACGGATTTTCGCACCGCGAGCTCGGCGACTACACGCCCGCCATCGCTTTCCTGTCCGAAACGCCCAACCCCAGCCAGGGTTCCGCCCGCGGCGTCACCTATGAAGAACTGATCATCAACGGCAAGGACGAAGTGTACCGCCATCTGCTCGAGGACAAGCTGCTGAAGGTCGATTACAAGAGCGAAGGCGTCACTCTGAACGAGCGCACCGGCCGCAATGTGGCCACCGATCTGTCTCTGGCGGAGATCTACTCCGACCTGGGCGAAGACGCCCGCAACGAGTACAGCGGCTATCCCAAGGATCTCGGCGAGCTGAAGCCCGACGCGGCGCTGAAGATCGACGACGCCGAGGCGCAGCGGATGCTGGCGAAAGGCCCCGAAGGCGAGCGCAAGATCGTGATCACCAACATGCCTTCCTATGACGATATCATGCAGAACGGTATCGGCCGCTATCTGCGCGACGCCGACGCCACGGCCGAAGAAATCGAAGCCGCCAAGAAGGCTGCCGACTAAACAAAGAACATTACGATGTGAATGAAAAGTCCCGAATCTGCGTCAGATTCGGGACTTTTTGCAAGGCCGCGAATATGGGGCGGCGCGATGCCTTCCAAATGACATGGCGGGACTCCGTCATGCCGAAGGTGTATTTTCATACTGTTTCCTGATAAAAAGCGTTAACATAGTTTGCTAGGCGCCGCGAGGGAGTTCAGTCGCTCAGGACTACCTCGACCGCTGCGCGGTCTGCGCAGCTCGCTTTGTGAATCTCCCTCGCAGCGCCCTTGTGTTCGGCCTTTTTGTTGAGAAGTAGTATCAAAAAGCCGCGCCGCGTTCCCCTTTTGCCAGGGGAACGCGGCGTGTTTTGTTTTTGTGATTTTCGCTGTTCCACGTGGAACAGCCTGCGGCAAGATCAGCCGTTGGCGGCATTTCTCAAACTTTGACGAACCGTTCTTTACAGCGCCGTTCCCGTTTTGGGGACGAAGAAGCGGCTCAGGTCAACGCCTTCGAGGCGCAGCAGGGCCTGCTTTCTGGCGATGCCTCCGGCGTAGCCGGTCAGGCTGCCGCCAGTGCCGACGACGCGGTGGCAGGGCACGATGATGGAGATCGGATTGCGAGCGACCGCGCCGCCGACGGCCTGCGCCGACATGCGGCTGAGTCCGCGCTCCGCGGCGATCCGGCGGGAGATGTCGCCGTAAGTCGTCACGGATCCGCGGGGAATAGCCAGCAGCGCGTCCCACACGGCCAGTCGGAAATCGCTGCCGTGCAGGCTCAGCGGCGGAACGGGACCGGGGTTTTGTCCCGCGAAATACATGTCCAGCCACGCCGCCGTTTCGGCGAACACGGGCAGATCGCCCTCGGCGTGCTGTTCCGCCAGCGTTCGGGCGAAATGTTTCTGCCCCTCGAACCACAGCCCCGTCAGCGCCGCGCCGTCGGCGGCCATGAGCATTCTGCCGAGCGGCGAATCGTAATACTGCGTGTGCGTCATTGTCTGAGCCTCCTGTCGTTTGAAGCGCAGCGCGCGAATCTTTTTGCGATTATTATACCGCTGAAAGCGTGCGAAAAACATCGTCTCCTGCGGCGGAACGGGAAATATCGCCCGTTTCCCGCAGAAAAATTTGCCGGCGGTTTGGGCAGAGGATTTTCGTTGACACGCGGCGGCGCAAAATGCTATGATGACAGCGATGTTAGACAAATCTAACTAAAAATATTCAAGGAGGCTGAACGATGATGAACAAAGGATTGACAGCGGCAATCGCCGCGCTGGCGCTGGCGGCGTGCGGGGCGGGGAGCGCCGAAAGCGCGCCGGTTTACGTGCTGATGAACGTTCCCTACAACGATTTTTACAAGGCGGAACTGGCGAAGAACGCCGTACCTGTGGACGCGGTCACCTCGGCGACCGTCGCCAAGGCGAAAAACGCGCATCTGGTCGGCGGCACCTACCACACCGGCGACGACACGACGCTGATCATCGAAGGCGTGACGTTCCCCGTCAAGGTTGACGAGGCGGCGCTGAAGGGATTCGTTCACGCCGCGTCGGCCGACGAACTTTTCTCGCGTGGCAGCTACGCCTGGACGGAACTGACGCAGGCCCCCGCGTTCTTCAAGGAAATGAGCGTTGCCGGCGGCGCGCCCGCGTTCGGCAAGGTGCAGGGGCTGCCGGAAGTGGCCGTCGCGAACGTGAAGGGCAGCGTCAGGACCAGGACCCGGCGCGGCGACTACCAGCTGAAGCTGGACGGCTTCGACACCGATCCCGAGAAAGAAACGCTGTACGGCGTGATCGTCCGCACGGCGCAGAACGACTACGGCATGCGCCGCCTGGAGAACATCTGGCGCGGCGGGCGCGAGCTGGGCTGGAACGTGGGCTACACCAAGTTCATCAAGGACGTCAACCCCACCTTCCCCGCGCACTACAAGACTCTGACCGGCACGACGATCACCGGTCTGACCTACATCACCGACAAGGCCGTCTACAACGTGGACGCGCAAGTTTATCTGCCCGTCCTCACCGGCTGCCGTCTGAAGGCGGAAAACGCCGCGCTCGCGGCCGGCCACACGGCGTTTGCGGTAGAGGGCGAGCTCCCCGGGAACTACGTTCCCGTGTACGACGCCGGAGCGCTTGACGGCGGCACGGCCGCAGACGGCCGCATCGTTTGGTCCGCGCGGAACAAGCCCGGCGAGTACGAGATGAAAATCACGGACGAAAAGGGCGTGTACGAGACGCTGACGGCCGCATTCGTGCTCTCGACCGACGTCCTTCCCGCCGCATGGGACGCGGAGGGCGGACGCCTCGTCCCCGCCGGCGGCGAAGAGGATTTCAAAAACTATCTGCGCTGCGTCCGCGAGCTGACGATCGACGGCACGGCGGTCAACCCGAAGAGAGCGAAGATCATCGACGGTGAAGGCCGCCTCGATCTTTCCGCGCCGCTTTTCAAGGAGCGCGGCGCGGTGACTGTCCGCGCCGCCGGTTATCCCGACCTGAGCTTCGAAGCCGCGCGCCGCTGACGCAAATCGACCTGTTTTGTCCGCGCCCCGGCGCGGCACGAAAGAAACCTCCGGAAAATCCCGCGCTCTGCGGGAACTTCCGGAGGCCTCTTTTATAATCATAAGTTGTTCTTCAACCGTCGTTCTTACCCCAACACCACGTCCAGCGCCATCATGACGCTGAACCCCAGAGCGAACGAGAGCGTGCCGCAATCGGAGTGGGGAGGCTGCGACATCTCCGGGATCAGTTCCTCGACGACGACGTAGAGCATGGCGCCGGCGGCGAAGCTGAGCAGATAGGGCATGGCCGGAACGACCAGGCCGATGGCCAGCAGCGTGCCGGCCGCGCCCAGCGGCTCGACGGCGCCGGAGAGCACGCCGCCCGCGAACGCTTTCCATTTGCTCTGCCCCTCGGCGTGGAGCGGCATGGAGATGATCGCCCCTTCCGGAAAGTTTTGGATGGCGATGCCGACGGCCAGCGCCAGCGCGCTCATCGGCGTGATGTTCGCCGTACCCGCCAGCAGCCCGGCGTAAACGACGCCGACGGCCATGCCCTCGGGCACGTTGTGGATCGTCACCGCCAGGACCATCATCGTCGTGCGCGCCAGGCGGCTGCGCGGCCCTTCCGCCTCCTCGCTGAACTGGTGCAGGTGCGGAATGGCGTGGTCGAGCAGCAGCAGGAACAGGATCCCCAGCCAGAAGCCGACGACCGACGGCACGACGGCGCCCCGGCCGTACTCCGCCGCCAGATCGATGGCCGGGATCAGCAGGCTCCACACGGAAGCGGCCACCATCACGCCGGCGGCGAAACCGGTGAGGCCTTTCTGCACGTTTTCCCTCATGCTGCCCTTCATGAAAAAAACGCAGGCCGCGCCCAGGCTCGTGCCCAGAAACGGGATCAGGATCCCCGCGGTCACGTGAACGGCGTTTGTCACGATGATTTCACTCCCGTCATTTTCTCCCCGTCAGCAGCGCCGAGCCCTTGAGCATCAGACGATGGGCCTCCGCCGGACTCATGAACATGTCCGTGGTCGTGTCGAGCAGCTGAACTTCTTCATAGCCCCGCCGCTTCAGTTCGCGGACGAACTCCCGCATGTCGCCGTAGCGTGCCGGCGTCATCAGGTCGTGGATGGCGAAGACGCCTCCTTTTTTCAGCACGCGCAGCGTTTCCAAAAGCAGTTTTTGTTTGTCGGCGCCGCGCACGTTGTGATACACGTAGTTGCTGGTCACGGCGTCGAAGCTCTCGTCGGGGAAGTCCAGCTTCAGCGCGTCGCCGCGGGCGAAGCTGACGTTGCTCGCGCCCTCGGCCGCCGCGTTGCGCTCGCAAAGCGGCTTGTTGTACGAGGCGTATTCCCCTCCCCAGCGGTCGATCCCCAGCATGGAACCCTGCGGATTGCGCCTGGCGCAGGCGATCGTCAGCGCGCCGCTGCCGCAGCCCACGTCCAAGCCGCGCCCTCCCGGCGGCAGTTCGACGTACCGCGCCGTTCCCTCCACGATCTGGCGCGCCAGCTGCCGTTTGCCGTCGTAGGAAAAGGCGCGGTACATGCCGATGAACTGCGCCGCGAGAAGCCCGCAGAGCGCGCAGACCGCCCCGGCGGCGACGGCCCAAACGATCCGCGCCGTCCGTCCCACGCCCCAGCCGGCGGCGCCGAAGACGGCGAAGCACAGGCCGCCCGTCGCCGACGCGGCCAGCAGCGCCGCGATCAGCCCTTTCGGCATCCAGTTTTTATAATCGGCTTTCATGATACAAACACGCCCCCTTCCTGTCAATCCGCTTTCGGCTTGCGGCCGACGACGGTGTAGATCAGCCCGCGCAGCCGTTCGTTTCTGATTACCGCGAAGCCGTGACGCTCCATGCGCGCCGCGATGGCGTGCCGGTTTTCGGTGCGGCAGTCGCCGCTTCGCAGCAGCGGGAAAACGATGTGGTTGTCGAGCCACGCCCCCAGACCGCCGACGCCCGTGTCGGAGAGCAGATACAGCCCTCCCGGCCTCAAAACGCGATAAACCTCCCGCACGGCTTCGTCGGCGTAGGGATAATGGTGAAAGCTCTGGATGCACGTGACGACGTCGAAAGCGCCGTCCGCCCAGGGCAGTTTGTCGGCGCTTCCCAGAACGAATTCCGCGCCGGGGATTTTTTTTCCGCGCGCGATTTCGATCATCCCTTCCGAGATGTCAAGCCCCTTGTAAACGGCGTGCCGCCGCCGGGCCAGCCCGTCGAGAAGAAATCCCGTGCCGCAGCCGACGTCGAGCAGCGACTTGTACCGCACGTCCCGAAGATACGCCAGCGCGTCGGCGCCGCTGACCCTGGCCGGGCCGGAATAGTACACGCCGGTGTTTTCGTCGTAGACGGCGGCTTGTCTGTTGAAATGACGGCGGGAAAGTTCTTCGTAGTTTTTCGTGCCGATCGCCTCCGTTTCGTTTTTTCGTGCGTTAATTAGTTTTAACTAACCATAAATATATCACGCGCCGGTCGAAAATCAAGACCCGAGGCCGCCTGGAGGAGGCGCGAAGCGCGAAACCGTTTTATGCCGGCCCGGCTCCTGAAAAAAGGCGACTGCATCGTCGTGCGCCGGTTCCAGGCGAAGGGCTCAAACACGAAGAGGAGCACGACGAGCTCCAATACGTGGTCGCGCACGGCATCCATTCCTCTTTGTACGGACGCCGGGCCCCCGCGCCGGCGTGCACGGAACGCCTGCGCGCCCTGATCGGGCGGTAAACTTTTTCTTTTCGCTTCGCCGACGGATGGGATCCGATCGTTACGGCCGGATCCCATCCGTTTTTTGCGTGCCCCTCAAAAAACTCCGGCGGAACGCTCGGCGCGGATCGACGGAGGGAATGTTCCACGTGGAACATTCCTTGGCGGAAAACGGCGAGGCCCCGCGGCGTCGGCAAACTTGAAAAAGGTTGATTTTGCCTCCGCTCTGCGTTACAGTAGGCGAATCGCGGGCGGGATCGCCGCGCCGGCAGAGATCTGCCGAAAAGATGCGAGGGAGTGACAGTCCAGTGAAAGAAAACAGCGAACGCGCCGGAGCGCTGTACGTGATCGCCTCGGCCGTGCTCTTCGGCCTGATGCCGCTGCTTGCCAAGATCGCCTACGCAAGCGGCGCCAACGCCTTTACGGCGGCGTTCGGCCGTTTTCTCACGGGCAGCGTCATGGCTTTCGCGTACCTCGAATACAAAGACGTGTCGCTGCGCGTCGGCCGCCGGCAAATGGGCGAACTCGCCTTTCTGTCGGTCTTTTACGCCCTCACGCCGGTGCTGCTTTACCTGTCTTACGGCTTCATCGGCTCCGGGCTGGCGACGACGCTGCACTTCACCTATCCCGTCGCGGTGATGTGCCTGATGGGCCTGTTCTTCCGCGCCAGCTTCACGCCCCGCCAGGTGCTCTGCGCGGCGCTGTGCGCGGCGGGAATTTTTCTGCTCTACCGCCCCGGGCGGAACGCCGACGGCTTCGGCATGGCGCTCGCCGCCGCGTCCGGCCTGCTCTACGCGGGCTACATCATCGCGCTGGGACGCAGCCATCTGCGTGAGGTCGAGATATTCGTGATCACGTTCTGGATCTCCCTGTTCTCGGCGCTCATGATCGGCGCGTTCGCGGCCCTGACGGGCGGCCTGGCCTGGAGCCAGGGCGCGGCCGCCTGGGCGGCCGAGGCCGGGCTGGGACTGCTGGCGACCGTGCTGGCGCTGGCCTTTTTCCAGAAGGGGCTGTTTCTCTGCGGCGAGGTGAAAGCGTCGCTGCTCAGCACCTTCGAGCCGCTGACCAGCATCGCCGTCGGCCTGGCCGTCTACGGCGAGCCGATGACGCCGCGCCTCGCCGCCGGCATGGCGCTGATCCTGCTGTCGTCCGCGCTCCTCGTGCTGGGCAGGCGCCGGGCGCGAAGCGCCGGAGACGGAGTGAAAAAGAGCTTGTCCTGAAAGGTCTTCCGCGCCGCCTTTGGCGCGGAAACGAAAAGAGCCGGGCTTTTGCCGCCGGCCGGCGTCGGCCGCGCGGCGGAGAATGAAAGCAAAAAAACGGAGGCGACCGTCAGGAAACCTGTTGATTCGTGGAAAATCCATGATAAAATCAACCGTATTCGTCTGAAATTCTTTGAGACAAAAAATTTCCCGGCGGGCTTTCCAAGCCCGCCGGGTGATGTTTTCGAAATAAACTCTCGAGGAGGATGTTGTTGATGGAAAAACGTACCAAGGTCTGCGCTTCCGCTCTGGTACCGGACATTTGCGGGGGGAGAGGGACGCCCCTCGCCGAAAAACGCCCGTCGCCCGTCCTGAAAGGCGGCGCGCTGGCCGCCGTGGCGCTGGGATTGATGCTGATGAAGGCCGTGCCGTCGAAAGCGGAGGACGCGGACGACATCGTTTCCAACGGTGCCCAGCCGATTGCTTACGACATCAGCCCCGCCAACGACGGGACGAACATCGCCGTGGGCAAAAACGCCAAAGTCTTCATCGGCGGTGGCACGCAGGAAGCCATGCTTTCCTTTGGGGAGACCGTAACTGGTCCTGATTTTTTTGGACGAATGAATATTCATTCCAACAATGATGCCAAAAAGAATTTGCCGGAAGGCATTGCCGTTGGTACAAACACCTATGCCCGCACCGGCTCCATCCAGATCGGCGCGCACACGCTGGAGACGAAGAATATCGCGATCGGCGACACGACGGCGGATAAGCTGCGCCAGTTCGGCGTGGCCTCTACCACGTTGGGCACGAATTCCTATACCGGCGGCGGTTTCGCCACGACCCTTGGCAGTTACAATGTACAAAGCAGTCAATATGAAGCAGGTGGCCTATCTGATTACAGCAATACAGCTAAAAATGCCTTTGCCACAGTTGTCGGCACGCTGAATTCGAATGAATCGATGAACGGTTCCTCCAGCAGCGGCGTGGCCAACGTGATCAACGGCGCTGCCAATAAGGTGACCAACAGCAATGGGGCCATTGTGATCGGCGCGGGGAACAGCGTGAAAGAATCTAGTGCGAGCTTCGACGCATCTGCTTACAGTAAGCATTTTGATTCGGTCACCGCCATGCAAAAGGCATTGATGGACGGGGTGGCAAAAAGTGCCGGCGGCGCTGTCCTTGCTATCGGCGGCGCCAATGCCGCGGAGTATGCCCAGTCGTCCCAGATGATGGGCGTCGGCAACAAACTGACCGGAACAAGCGGCGCGGTCAGCAAGTACAACCTGCTCGACGGCTACAAAAATACCGCCGCCAACGTCGAGCACGTGTCCGTGATCGGCTCCAATAACACTGTGACTCACGGCAAGTCCAACGTGGTTATCGGCGATAATCACAAGCTAACCGGAACATCCGGCGCAAAGATTATGAACAATATTGTCCTCGGTTCCGCCGACGCGGAAAAAGAAATCACGGTCTCCGACGCCGTGCTGATCGGCCATAACGCCGACGTGCAAAAAGAAGGCGGCGTGGCGCTCGGCAGCGGATCACTGGCGGACAGGGGCGCTTTTACCACCGCCACAAAGGGCGCATTCAGCGACTTCGATCTGAACGGCAAGACCGCCGGCGCCGTTTCCGTAGGCACGGCGGACAAACTGCGGCAGATCATCAACGTCGGCGACGCAACGGAAGAGACCGACGCGGTCAACCTGCGCCAGCTGAAAGCGGTGAAATCCGCCGCCGATGCCGCGAAAGTGCATTATTACAGCGCCAACTCCACGAAAACGGGAGCCGGCAGCAACTATGACAATGACGGCGCCGAGGCGGAAGACAGCATCGTGCTCGGTATTTCCTCTTCTTCGAAAGGGATAAACAGTACCGTTCTCGGAAATAACAACAAACTGACAGGGGATAAAAACGGAAGAAACAACAGCATCGTCGCCGGTCAGAACGTAGAGGTGGAGGGCGTTCATAATGCCGTATTCGGCACGGATTATAATAATTACGACCATAAGCTGACAAAAGTCTTTGGTGAACAGAATACGGTCATCGGTGTGGGGAACCTGGTCGGCTATACGGCGGAAAAAGATCCGTCCGATCCGACAAAGTGGATCTACACCAAGAACTCCAGCGGCAGCGACCAGAACGTGGCCGTCGGCCTGACCAACACGGTGAACGGCGGGAGCGTCGTGGTAGGCACCAGTTCCGTATCCGATAGTTTGGGAACGTCTGTCGGTCATGGAAATACTATTGTCGGTATGGACGATGGCGGCGGACAGAGAGGCGTCGCTTTGGGCAACGATCTGACCGTCAAGGGCGAAGAAGCTTTGGCCGTCGGTAACGAGAGCCAGGCCGCAGCTGATTGGACTATCGCAATCGGCTCGAAGAGCAGTGCGGAAAAAGAGACGTCGATCGCCATGGGCTATGATTCTCACGCCAGGGTCAACCACGGCGTGGCGCTTGGCGCTTTCAGTGTGGCGGATACCAGTCGCGGCGAATTCGGGTATGACCCGTCTACCGGGAGGAAATCCACAAACGAGGATAAGGCGTGGCAATCCAAATTGGGCGCCCTTTCCATCGGCGACAAGACGAAGGAGTTCACCCGCCAGATCACCAATCTCGCAGCCGGTACGAATGACACTGATGCGGTCAATGTGGCGCAGCTGAAGGCGGTGCAGGCAGCCAGCGTAGAAGCGGCCAAGACTCATTATTACAGCGTAAATGATCGAAATGGACAGTTGAGTAGTTTTGCGCCGAATTATAATAACGATGGAGCGAAGGGAACCGCATCGATCGTTGCCGGACTGGGGTCTTCCATCAACGTGAACAATGAGCCGCAGGGAGCGACTGCCAGCATTTTCGGCACGATGAACACGATCAACGCGAAAAGCGGTGAGCAGTATGACGGCGTGGCAAACAGCATCGTCGGTACCGTCAATGTTACCGACCGCGCGAATGCGTCCCTCATTTTCGGCGCGGGGAACATCATCAAAAATTCCTACGGCGACCTGAAAGACAAAAATGGAAACGCTTTCGATCTGATGGAAATCGCCGGAATAGCTCAAACCGGGAATACGGAAGCACTGGCAAAGAAGCTGGGCGAATATGTTTCCTCCAGCGGCGGCGCGGTCCTTGCCATCGGCGGCGGCAACGTCGCTGATTATGCGACGCATTCCAAGCTGGTCGGCATAGGGAATACCCTGACCGGCGAAGACGGCAAGGAAAGCAAGCTGAACATGATCGACGGTTTCGGAAACACCGGCAAGAATATCAATAACGTCACCGTCATCGGCTCGGGGAATGAGGTAACAGACACCGACGGCGCTCTGCTGCTGGGCGACTACCGGCAGCTGAACGGAGCGAGCGGCAGTATCGTTCTTGGCTCCGCTGACAAACCGGGTACGGGGGCGGCCGGTTTATCAGTGATGGACAAGAAGAATGTCGTGGTTCTCGGTTACAACGCCAATTCGACCGTAGAGGGCGGCGTGGCCCTCGGCAGCGGCTCAGAGGCCTCTGTCGACAAAGGCGTCGTCGGCTACGATCCCACCCCTGGGGCAGACCACGCCAACGATACGACCGGCGTCTGGAAATCCACCGCCGCGGCCGTTTCCGTCGGCGCGGTGACAATCACGGGAGGAACGCCGGTCACCCGCCAGATCACCGGCGTCGCGGCCGGCGTCAACGACACCGACGCCGTCAACGTCGCCCAGCTCAAAGCCCTGCTCGGTGCCGGCGGCGGCTCTTGGAATCTCGATACCAAGCCCGGCACGCAGCCGGCAGTCGCCGTCAATCCCAACGACACGGTAACGTTCACCAGCGGCGACAACATCACCATCGCCCGCACCGACAAAAACGTCACGATCGCCACGAAAGCCGACGTGAACTTCAACAGCGTCACGGCGAACACCTTTACGGCCGGCGGCACCTCGATCACCGACAACGGCCTCGTCATTGAAAACGGCCCCTCGGTCACCAAGGCCGGCATCAACGCCGGAAACAAAAAGATCGCCAACGTCGCCAAGGGCGAAGTCAGCCAGACCAGCGCCGACGCCGTCAACGGCTCCCAGCTGTGGGGTGTGTCGTCGAGCGTATCCAACCACTTCGGCGGCGGCTCCACGGTCAACGTCGACGGTTCCGTCTCCGCACCCACCTACATCATCCGCGGCGGCACCTACCACAACGTCGGCGACGCCCTCAGCGCCGTAGACACACAGTTCAACAACATCTACAACAGATTCGGCGACGTCTACAACCAGATGGGCGAACTGAGAGGCGAAATCAAGACCACCGGAGCGCTCGGCTCCGCCCTCGCCGGCCTGAAACCCATGCAGTACGACCCCGTCGAACCCAGCCAGATCATGGCCGGCTTCGGAGCGTACAGAGGCGAGTACGCGCTGGCCCTCGGCTTCGCGCACTACCTGAAAGAAGACTTCATGGTCCACGCCGGAGTGTCCGTCACCCACCACGGCGACTCGATGGCCAACGCCGGACTGACCTGGAAGATCGGCAGGAAAGAAGACAAGGATCAGATCCCCGAACGCTACCGCAAGGGCCCGATCAGCAGCGTCTACGTGATGCAGAAGGAGAACGCCGAGCTGCAGGCCCAGGTGGCCTCTCAGGCCCGTGAGATCGCCGAACTGAAGGCTTCGCAGGCCCGCGAGCAGGCGGAGATGAAAGACCGGGTGGAAAAGCTGGAGCGTCTGCTGCGCGCTTCGGGCAAGCTCAAGTAAACGAAATCCGCCGCCACGGCGGAAAAGAAACGGAATCGGCAACGCAAGAGGCACGGCAACCGTTGAAACGGGTCGCCGTGCCTCTTTTGTAATACTATTTTTTGATAAAAAGCATTAACATAGTTTGCCGGGCACTGCGGGGGGAATTCAGTCGCTCAGAACTATCTCGACTGCTGCGCGGTCTGCGCGGCTCGCTTTGTGAATCTCCCCCGCAGCCCTTTGCGTTCGGCCTTTTAGAGCGTGTTCACACTAAATTGCATCTCCAATCATAGCAAAGTAGATGAATCCACAGAACAGCACGTCAAGCTTATCGTAACGGGCAAATATTTTCCGAAATCGCTTAAGACGCAGGAAATATCGCTCTATCTCATTGCGCTGCTTATATCTCTCCTTATCATACTCCCATGGATCTTTGCGGTTCGATTTGGGAGGAACAGCCGGAGAATACCCCTTCTCCTTCGCTTTCTTCCGCATACTCTCTCCCTCGTAAGCTCTGTCCATCAGGATGTATTTTTGCTCTGGAGCTCTTATGATCTTGTCAAGCAGTGCGATGCCTTCCGGCGAGTCATGGGCTTCTCCTCCGGAGAGCGCGAAGCTGACAGCCGATCTGTCAGTTGCGGTGACCATATGAATCTTCGTTGTGAGCCCGCCTCTCGATCTTCCAATGGTCTGTTTCCCTCTTTTTTCAAAGCGCCTGTCCCGTCGGGATGAACCTTTGCCGATGTGCTGTCCAGGCAGATCGCCTCGACTTTTATGCGAATAATGTTCTCCATTTGCAACGCTTCGAACAGGCGCTGTAAAACGCCGTTTTTGCTCCACCTGTTCATGCGTACATAAATCGTATGCCAGTTTCCATAGGATTTCGGCAATGCCCTCCATTTACAGCCGTTTTCCGTGACATACAGTATCGCATTGATCAGTTGGAGATTGCTCATGCTCACATTCCCGCGCTGACGGGGCAAGTATTTTTCAATTCGCTCATATTGTCCTTGCGTAATTTTCATATGCACATTATAGATTACTGTTGGGTAATTGGCTATCAGTGTGAACACGCTCTAGTTCAAAGTAAACTGAATCATCCTTCTTTCCGTCTTTCATACTCCACAATGCCGTCAATCATCGTTAAATCTACATTGAGATCAGCGATATTCATGGGATCGATCTTTAAGATATTATCGGAAAGGACTATCATGTCGGCAAGCTTGCCAACCTCAATGCTGCCCTTGATTTTTTCTTCGAAGGATCCGTAGGCGCCGTTCAGTGTGGCGCAGCGGATAGCCTCAAGAACGGTCACGGCCTGGGTCCGGTCACACTGCACATTTTTGATTTTGTCGTAACGGTTTACACATCCATCAATGCACTTGAGTCCCACTGGCCCTGAAGGTGCGTCACTGTGAAGGGAGCATTTTATGCCGGCCTTGAGCATACTTTTCAGCGCGCCAAGGTATCTGTTGCGCTGGCCATAGAATTTTGTAAAGTTTTCTCCCAGCATGGCCACAAGCCCGGCATTTACTGAAGGGCAAATGTTCATGCGTGCCATGCGGTCAATCAGATCCTGATCCACGATGGTACAATGCTCGATGCGATGGCGCAGATGACGAACCTTTTCCGGATTCTCGGCGAAGACCTTCTCGTAACCCTCCACCATGAATTCGATAGCCAAGTCTCCAATGGCGTGGGCTGTGACTTGGCATTCGGCGTCGTTAATGGTCTTGATATAGCGCGCTGTCTCATCGCGTTCCCAGCCTCGCTCGCGAACCATGGAGGGATCGTGGCTGTAGGGCTCACGGGTGGCACAGGATGGACCGCCTGAACCGCCATCAATCATGAATTTGCATGGTCCCACGCGGAAGTGTTCATCGCCTAGCCCAGTCATGAAACCAAGATCCAGCCAATGCTGGTTGTCAGCTAAGGAGTAAGATTTGCCAAAAATACTGTGGAGCGCCATATAGACGCGAACCTTGAACTCTCCGTCACGACAGAGCTTCTGCATAATATGATATGAAGATTTACCACATTCACCCATATCGCCTACCGAGGTGATGCCTGCTTCAAGGAGCTGTTTGTGGGATTTCATGGCGGCGCGTTTCTGCTGTTCTTCTGTGTAGTCTACCTGTCCCCAAAGCCAAAAGTGCGTATGACCGCGGACCATTCCCGTCAATTTTCCGGCGCAAACTTCTACCTCATCAGCAGGATATTTTACGGCGTCAGAGGGACTATAAACGCCCAGATATTCCAAAGCTTTTGAATTGTACATGCAGATATGCCCGCCGCCGTGCATGCAGTGAACAGGGTTATTTGGCGCAGCTGCATCAAGCTCTTCAAGGGTGGGGTGTCTTCCTTCGGGGAAAAGAAGCGGTTCATATCCCATCATTGAGATCCATTGTCCGGGTTTTTTGATCTTCGCTGTTTGTCGTATCAGTTCTAGCATTTCTGCAAGAGATGAGCAGTGCTTAGGTGTGGTATCGAGTATGGCAGAGTCCAGTTCTGTTCCCAGCATACCGTTCAGGATAGGATGAAAATGGCTGTCGTTGATTCCTGGCATCAGCGTACGTCCGTCTAGGTCGTAGACCTTTGTGTGCAAGTCGAGCAGTTCATGCAGTGCTTCGTTAGACCCTACAAACGCGATCTTATTGCCCTTGATGCCTACGGCCTGAGCCTCGTCGTCGTTGGCATTTACCGTAATAACGTTTCCATTTCTAAAGGCAATGTCAAGATACGAATGATCAGAGCTCATTTTTTCCTCCTTTGCAAGAGCGTTTTAACATGGAAGGCGTCGAAATTCACAGTCTCTGTGTTCTTTGTTGCCCACCATATTCTAATCATGAGTTATATTTTAAATACTATTTAGTTTACTGGCTTGCCATCCTTCATGATAAGTTTACCGTCTTTATACTTCTCTCCCTTGTTCATATCGAAGGTTTTTTTACCCCATACGCCAACGACGCGCATGAAGATCAAGTAACCCACGAGAACGGTCACAAGGCACAGAATCATGGATATCTGAGTCATCGTTTTGGCTGCAAAAGCCAGAATGGCGGGCATGACAAAGTAGGAAGCCGGAACGTTCACGATGTTTGCAGGCCCCAACTCCGCTGCAGTGGTGGTCTCAGCTTCTGGATCGACGATGCGGACCAATGACAGCCCCGTAGCATTTGTTCCTGTTGCCGTTCCCCATTCGCCGAGAATGCGCTCAAAGTCATTGCTGCCTCCAAAGCGGGCGCCGAAGTATTTAATAGTAACCCAGGTAACTCCGGATACAACTACGCAGATGATGGTGATAGGAACCATCCATTTGCCAACGATTTCCATGTCAATAGCCATGAAAGCCGCTGTTACCATGATATCGGTGCATGCTCCGCCGATGCGGAGCTGAGTGCCGCGGTCAAGATATTTGCTGGCCCCAAGTCTACCTATGATCCAGCGCAGGCCATAGCCGCAGAGCATACCGTTGAAGAACAGGAGCATTGAAAAGAGTTGACCGAAGTATCCTGGGAACAGGCCCCAGAGCCTGCCTAGATAGGTACCCAAGATCCATGCTACCCCTACAAGGGCGATATGGAACGTCAGCACATCGAGGTTGCCGCCAAAGGTTGTGATTTTACCGTAGGGCTCCTGCTTTTCAGGTTCATAGAAGCCAAAGGCCACATCGGGGCTCAGACGGATCTTGGAACTGGCGATGCCCATCTTGATACCCTTTTTGGCATAAGGGACGCCGAGGATAAAGGCGACCAGGAAGCCAACGGATGCAAAGGTGATGCCCACCTGAATCGCATGACTCCATCCGGCCGCTTCCATCTGGGCGCCATAGGTAACGGCCTGCCCGGGGCCCTGAGCGAACGCGAAGGAGATAAGCAGGCCATAGGTGGGATCCATGTCCCAGTACTTGCCGATGAGACACAAAATACCAAAACCGATCAAGGCTTGGAATGAATAGGCCAGCGCCCAGTAGGATCCCATACCGAAGATACCCGAGAACATGCTGTCACCCATGCGCGCGCGTAGCTCTTTCAGATTTTTGATCTTCTCTTTTTGAGGGGTATCAAGTTTTTTCGCAGCAAGAGTAACGCCCATATTGATGAACAGGAAGGTGTAAAGCTGCCCTGAAATATAGCCGTAATCTCCGGCTTTGCTGCCTCCAAGCCCGCAGGTATTCATCAGAATAAAACCGATGACTCCGGCAATGACACAAGCAGGTACCAGAGATCTTCCGAGAAAGTTTATTTTCGCTCTCAGAATTACCGCAATGATAAACATAACACCGATCCACGCCAATGCTGTCATGCTTTTTTCCCCCTTTTGTGCAGTAGTTTTCGTGTTGTTTTTCATTGTAAGAAAACAATGTCATTTCTTATTTTATAATTGGGATACTACGAGTATAAGTATTTTTCGAGAAAACTTGGTTTTATCTATATGCTCGTTAAGTTGATATCTTTACATCAACGCACTCGGAAGCCAGGTACTGAGGCAGGGTAGATAGGTAACCAGAATCACATCCAGAATAAGCATCAGGATGAAGGGAAGCACGCTTTTTACTATGCGTTCAAGCTTGATGTCCGCCACTCCGCAAGCGACGAAAAGGCAGATACCGAAAGGTGGCGTCACTTGACCGATAGCTAGGTTGACGCAGATGATGAGCCCAAAATGAACAGGGGCGATGCCCAGCTGTGCGGAAATGGGGAAGAGAATCGGCACCAGAATAATGAGTGCTGCTACGGTGTCAAGAAATGTTCCCACGCTCAGAAGAAGAAGGTTGATCAGCATCAGGATGATGATGGGATTTTTTGAGGTGGACATCAGCCATTGCGCTATGGCGTCAGGGATACGGTTGTTGGTAAGTATCCAGCCGAAAAGCGATGCAGCGGCGATGAGGAATAAAATGCCCGCCGTACTTACCGCTGATTCTGTGAAAACTTTCATAATAGTTTTGAAAGTCAGCTCACGATAGACCAGAACTCCTACCGCTAAAGCGTAGACCACGGCGACTACGGCTGCCTCTGTGGGCGTAAAAAATCCCGAATAAATACCGCCGATGACGATAATCGGCATAAACAGCGCCAGAATAGAGTTCTTAAAGGCCACCCATCTAGCATGCCATGTCGCCTTCTGCTCGTCCTTGTAGCTGCGCTTGTATGAGATGCCGTAGGTTAAAGCTATCAATGACAGTCCCATCAGAAGTCCTGGCACCATGCCGCCCAAAAACATGCTTGCTACAGAAGAGCCGGTGAGCACAGCATAAGTGACAAAGGGTATGCTTGGCGGGATGATGATGCCAATGGTCCCTGAAGCTGCGTTGATTGCCGAAGCAAAACCCACATCATAACCATGACTGACCATGGCGGGAATCATAATGCTGCCGATAGCTGCCGTCGTTGCCGCTGAGGATCCGGAGATGGCTGCAAAAAACATGCATGCAACGATCGACACCATACCGAGCCCGCCGTGGCAGGCACCGAGAAATGAACTCGCAAGAGCAATGAGCCGCCTCGATATGCCTCCCTGCTCCATGAGACTTCCTGACAGGATAAAAAATGGAACTGCCATGAAGGGAAAGGAATCTGTCGCCGTAAAAAGGCGCTGAGGTACCACTTGAAGGGGAATACGGGTGCACAGCGTCAACGTCAACACCGACGAAAGGCCTATAGCAAACCCAATAGGGACCTTCAAAAAGAAGAATAGTAGCAGAGAGCCGAAGAGCACCAGTGTGACTTCGTTAGTCATGAGAGTTCACCGTCGCTTTATTTGAGAATTTCTGAAGTAAGTTATCGACGGAGTGAAGCATCATTAAAACAGCTCCAATGGCGATAGACGCGTAAATGTAGCCCATTTTGACGCCCATGGCTGGGGAAGTCTGACGCAGCGTGAACAGGACAATTTTGACGCCGTAACGGAGGAGTACGTAAAAAAAAGCCATGTTCAACAGGGTCACAAGAAGAGCGCCTGCATTCTGGATTTTTGAGGGGAGGAGGTTCATGAAAGCTTCTATATTAATAAGAACACCTCGCTTAACGCCCACACTCAGCCCAAGAAAAGTCAGATAAACCATCATGTAACGCGATAATTCCTCGGACCACGGCAAAGAGCCCTGTATAAGTCTGCATACTACCTGCGCAAAGGTCACCGCCGTCATACCTGCGAGCAGAATACAGATAGTCTTCTCTACGAGGCTGTTCAAGAAGTCGCTTGTTCTATGTATCAGTCCAGTCAGTTGCATAGGTCCTCCTTTCCCGAACAGGCCGCGCTTTTCAGGGCACGGCCTGTCCTTTTGCGTTCAAGATAGAAAATCGCCCCTCCTGTTTGTGTTATTTGGTATTGATGATATTGTCGATAAGTTTTTTATCAAAGCGCTCTTCGTACTTTGTGTAAATAGGCTGGCAGGCGGCCTTAAATTCAGCCTGATCAGGATAGGTGACTACCATACCCTGCTTCTGAAGAAGTCCAATCTGCTCTTCATCCATTTGCTTGATCAGGCCGCGCTCGTAGAAGGCCACTTCTTTTGCTGTATCTACAAGGACAGCGCGGGTCTTTGCATCAAAGCGCTCCAGAGTGATAGCGCTGATCAGGAACAGCGAAGGTGAATAAACGTGGTTAGTTATTGCTAAGTACTTCTGACCGGCCTCGATCAGTTTCTGAACGTAGATGATAGGCACAGGATTTTCCTGACCGTCGATAACCCCCTGCTGCAGCGCTGTGAAGACCTCACTCCAGGCCATGGGGGTAGGATCGACGCCAAGAGCGCGAAAGGCATCTATGTGAACCTGATTCTCCATAGTACGGAGCTTAAGTCCCTTGATATCGTTGATGGAGTTGATGGGACGCTTGGAGTTGGTGACCTGACGGAATCCATTCTCCCAGTAGGCGGCACCGACAATACCTACATCACTGAGTTTCTTTAGGAGTTCTTGTCCCACAGTGCCGTCGAGGACCTTGTAAACATGCTCTCGGTCGCGGAACAGGAAGGGCAGGTCAAACATAAAGAAGCGGGGTTCAAATCCGCCCATAGGGCCCGTGGAGGTAACGCAGATGTCTAGTGTTCCCATCTGAAGGCCTTCGATGTTATCTCGCTCGTTGCCAAGCTGGGCGGAATGGAAGATATCAATTGTCACAGCACCATTGGTACGTTCCGTCACCAACTCGGCATACTTGACGAGTCCAAGGTGATACGGATGGGACGGAGCTACGGAATGAGAGGCCTTGAGGACCTCAGTGGCTGAAGCTGACGCGCAGAGCAGCGCTAAAACCGCAAGAGCAGCATATAACTTCTTCATGTCAAGAAAGCCTCCTTGAAATTTCGTGGGATGAAATGGCGCAGCGGGCGCACTTGTATGTCCTTGTCAAAATACCCTCAGGGAGGCGCGCGGTGCTGCGGAAGGGCTGACTTTATTTCATAACTTCTCTTGCTTATTCCTTGGCCGGCGGGATATCGACTTGCTTGTTGAAACTGAACTCGGGCGATGGGAATGATCCGTTCAGAGTCTCCTCGTGGAACGCATTAAGCCCATCCACCATGGCCTTGCGAATCTGAGCAAACTGCTTGACGAACTTGGGCTTGAAATCACCGTACATGCCAAGAAGATCCTGTGTCACCAACACCTGACAGTCCACATCGGGGCCAGCACCAATACCGAGAATGGGAACACGGACTTCTTTGGACATGGCCCTTGCGACACAACTGGGCACGCACTCAAGGACGATGGAGAATACGCCGGCTTTTTCGATGGTCTTGGCATCTTCAATAAGTTTGCGGGCGCTTTCAGGCGTACCGCCCTGGACTTTGAATCCTCCGAGCGAAGTTGCGGTCTGAGGTGTCAGACCTATATGCCCCATCACGGGAATACCAGCATTCACGATTGCTGCGATCTTGTCGGCCATGTTGATGCCGCCCTCAAGTTTGACGCAGTCGCAGCCTGTTTCCTTGATCATGCGGATGGCGTTGGTCATCGCTTGCTCACAGGAAACCTGATAGGAACCGAAAGGCATATCGCCAATGACAAAGGTGTGAGGAGCTCCCTGTACTACTGGACGGATATGATGGATCATGTCGTCCATGGTTACTGCCGTCGTTCCCTTGTAGCCAAGCATGATCATGCCCAGAGAGTCGCCGACAAGAATAACCTCCACATCGCTGTCGTCCACGATAGATGCAGTCGTATAATCATAAGCCGTCACATAGGAGAACTTTCTGCCTTCATCTTTGTACTTCTGAAAATCCATAACCGTCATTTTCTGCTTTGCCATCACAAGACGCCCCCTATTTAAGAATATGCCAAGTTTTTATCGCCATTTTGCTGTTTTTGTCCGACAAGTTGTCATCTTTAAAACCGCATTCTTTATTCTCGGGAAATTCGCCTATTCTTTTGCGTGGATTAAATTTACGATCAGACGATTGGCCGGCACGTCCACGCCATGAGCTTCTGCTTCTTTCACAATGGCGCCGTTGATTTTATCAATCTCAGTTTTACGCTTCTTAGACACATCCTGAAGCATGGATGAGCGGTTCAGGCCTGTTTTGCGGGCGACTTCCACTACATTTGCAAAAACTGCGGCAGCGTCAAAATTAGCACCGCCGGCATTGGCTGTCGCGACAGCTTCATAAACTAGTGCCTTCGACACTGCATTGGCACAGGGGCTGTCGGCAATACAGGCATTTGTTCTGTCTATAAGAGCTGTAATTGCGTTGATGCCGACATTCACAAAGAGTTTGTTCCACACAAGTTTCATTACGTCATCAGAGACGTCCGTAATGAGATCACATTCATTCAGGACAGCAGCTACTATCTCCGCCGCATTTCGATCACTGCTCACGGGACCAATGTGATTCTGACCGACGCCGGCATGGTAAACAAATCCCGGCTCTTTCATCGTGCAGCCATGGGCTGTCGTTCCTAGAATGATATTTTTCTTGTCCACAAACTTGCGGATATCCGCATCATTCCCATGACCATTTTGAAGAGAGAGAACCATAGTGTCTGGACCGATCAGTGAAATGTTTTCTTCCATAGCCTCAATGGTCTGGATAGACTTTACAAATACAACAGCAAGCTCTACGACTCCTACAGTTTTTGCATCTGTCGTCGCTTTAGGATGGAAGATTCGAATCTGCCCATCCTGCTCCTCAATTTTCAGCCCGTTTTCGTTTATGGCCTGCACATGCTCTGCCCAGATATCCACAAGATAGACGTCGTTTTTTTGAGAAAGATATCCACCGAAGAGGCTTCCCATCGCGCCGGCTCCAACCACAGCAATTTTCACGAGTTGATTTCCTCCTTTCAATCAGTTTTTAACGGTTTTTTAACTGTCTTGGTCGCGCTGTTTATAGATTACGCCTCCTCTCTATGCCATAATTTATCTCATATATAAATTTATTTTTCTGGGAAAACACATCATAAATAATAGTTTGTTTCGTATTGCGAAATAGCATATTGTTTTTTCGGCTTGTAGAATAATTATAATATAAAAACGCCGTCTGTCAATCATTATTTTTCAAATGAATCTTAGATCGCATAAGTGAGGCCTTGCAGTTTATAAAAAAACAAAAAATAAATTCATGGGAAACAAGGTCGCTGCTATGCTAAAAACACCATCAACTGAAAAGAGATTTTTTCATGAACAGCAAAAAAGAATTTTTTTCACTAGTCACTCTTAAAGTGGAGCGTCTCGCTCTGCTCTTGTTTTCTTTAGCGTGCGCAAATCCGATGTTGATGAAATTAAATATGTCGAATGATACTAGGTTTTGTTTAAAAACTAGGTAATCTGTGCTCCTTCAACAAAATAGTGATGGAGGCAATGAGAAGAAAGGCAGAGAACGAAGCGTCACGTTTGTCATAGCGGGTAAAAATTCTGCAGAATTGATTTTCCGAAAGGAGCATTGGAGCATTTGGGCAAGCGCTGTCCCTTGGGAACGTGGTTATCTGCAGAGCACGGCTTGCGCCGCGCTGTGGGAGGGAATGGCATACATGCCTCCCTGAGAGCTTGTGAACCGTAAGCTTTGTCGCTGATGACGCTGTTCCCCATGTCTGCATTGGCGATCATATTCACTTAATAGAATGGAGCGCATTGACAGAGTACGCAGAGCGCCCCGGAGGAGTTCCATGTGACTGAACTCCCCCGGGGCGCTCCGTATTCAATATTTTAGTCAAGAATTGGTAGCAAGGCGCTGGAGACCGCCTCGAATTTCCCGTCGTTTCCACAGCCTGAAGCGTGCATAAACTGCCTGCCATGGTCTATAGCGTTCAGGAAGTTCTCTCCGCGGCACGCCGTTTTCGGCGATCCACAGAATGCCGTTCATCACCTTGCGATTACCGTGTTTTACCGGACATCTGCGTTGGCCTGATTTGAGGTGCTCTAGCAACAGGATATCTCTGATTCGATCCCATTCGTTGTCAGTCAATTCATGCCTTCTGATTCCATGGTTGAAGTTTAAATGCTTCAGACTTTTGGGGCAGTATGGTGTTTTTTAAACAAGACCTAATATGTGATAAATTTTGTTGCTCTCGTCATAGAACAATATGCGCAGGGGAAATCGAAAAAGGCGATCAAGGTTTTCGGTAATGAGCTGCACATCCATAAGGTGTCATTCGATCAGATAAAAGAAATTCTCTGAAGCCGGAGTCTTTGCCAGATAATCGCCGGCGGGCGCCGTCAGAGATTATTTGCAGATATATTACCAGTTGCTTTTGAAGCTGATGCGAGAACGATCTGGGCTGACCATTGCCAAAAAACAAGGGCACAGCAGACATAGAGAGAAACAGCGTCACCGTTGGGTTATTCTCCATAGGTATTCAGCTTTACTACGTCTGCGGTTACAGAAACTCAGGGATAAAAATTTACCTGTCGGGGAATGGGCACGCAGGAACTGCTGAGAACAGCGTGGCTGTAAGCAGACACGGCTATGGACTTCTGCGCTGAATGAAGAGAACGTCTGTTTTCGCATAATTGGGTACTCAAGGACTGCAGATTCCATGGGAACGCGCTGTCCATGCCTCTCTCAGCTCCTACGATGTTTAGACGTCGGGAGTATGTCACAGGAAAAATTGTTGATTATACGGTTAAATTCTGTATAATATTGTTTAAATAATGTGGTTATGATGACTCTCATCGTTGCGAATGTTATGGGGCAAGACCCCCCCCCCTATACTTCTGGATTTGCAGGTTCAGAGGAATTCGAATTTTTTCTCTGCGGGCAGCGATAAACTCTGGTTCCTGTTGATAACTATCTGATTTGTTTTTAAATTAGCGGGCTGTAAGAATCAGTTACTTCTGTTCTAGATATAGAAACATTAAGTAAAAGGAGAGAAATCCATGAAATCGCATTCAGAGCGAACTGGCTTGGTCCAGTCTATAGAGCGTGCGTTTTCTATAATTGAAGCGCTGAAAGAGCATCAGGAACTTGGCATTGCGGAGCTCAGCGCACAGCTTTCGCTTGATCGAAGCACCGTGCACCGTCTCTTGGCAACACTTCGCGTTCTTGGATATGTGAATCAAAATAGAGAAAACTTCAAGTACTCCAACAGCCTAAAGTTTTTTGACATCGGGCACAGCGTCGTGAGGTCCCTTGGACTTGGGCGTATCGCTATGCCCTTCATGAAGGCGTTGGCCGAAGAAACTCAGGTAGGCATCAATCTTGCTGTGATGGAATCGTACTCCGTGGTTTATATCGAGAAGATAGAAAGCCAGTCTACAATCCGTGCCACATTGCCTCTGGGCGTCTATATGCCTGCCTACTGCACGGGGCTTGGCAAAATGCTTTTGTCCTGCATGGATGAAAAGGAAATTCGGGACGTTTTCAGGAGTTCCGACGAGGCAGCGTCACGCAGTACTCCTCATGACAATATCAAACTTCGCCGCTATACGGCGAATACAATTACCAATCTTGATTTGCTCTGTGAAGAGCTGGCGAATATCCGCAAACGGGGATACAGTCTCGACGACGAAGAGTACATCAGCGGACTCTACTGCATCGCAGTGCCGATCCGTGATTATCAAGGACGTACTGTGGCCGCCATGAGTGCTGTCCTGCTCAAGATAATCGGCACGGATATCCAGAGCAAAGCCCAGGATGTGCTGAAGAAGCTTATCGCAGCAGCCGGCAGCATATCAGCCGCTTTGGGCTATCACTGAACAATAGAACGATGAAGAGTATGACCGATCATGCCCGGATACGTTCGAGAGCAGCGGCGCGGCGCCGTGTAACGGCGACGCGCCGCTGCTCATATTGCTCTTATGCCGTTCCCTGCCGCCTTTTTCTGCGGCGCTGTCGCGCATAGGTGTCGGTCAGGTTTATACCATCGGTTTGATCGAAGCGCTCGTGGCTGGGGTGCTGGGGATCGCGCTGCTGGGCGAGTGCGTTGCCGGAACGCAGGCGACGGCGTGCTCTGACAGTTCCTCCGCATAGCTTTGACCGGCCAGGATGCGATGTGCTGCCGGTCCCGAAAGGACTCGCTACGCTTCAAGCACGGCATGGTCAGTAAAATTTCCCAAATAATCGACGGCGGGGAGTGACGCGGCAAGGGCGTTGCCCCTGAAGGAAATCTTCGGAAGACGGCAATATTCTGAAGCCGATAAAGCGGAATGGACGTGGAGCGTTGCAGTATGGTATAAAAAAGAGCGAACGGCGGCGCGTGTTTTATCGCGGCGGAAGAATGATCGGCAGAACGGCTGAACGACCGACAAAGGGAGTGCGGGGATGAAATCTTCTTCAAGCGTCTTGGGAATTGGGGCGATGCTGGCCGCGGGGCTGTTCTGGGGCGGCAGCGGCACGATTTCGCGTTTCGCGCCGGCGGCGGCCCTCGGTCAACCGCTGGCGCTGGCGTGGACGCGGCTGTTTTTCGGCGGCGTCATGCTCTGCGCGGCGGCGTTGGTCGTTCGCCGTCGCGGCGTTCTCTCGGCAGCGCGCGCGGCATTTCTGGCCGGAATCTGTATGGCGATGAATCAGACAGGGTTTTTCATGTCCATGGACGTGCTCGGCGTGGCGCTGAGCACGATGCTGGTGATCGGATCGTCGCTGGTCATGGCCGGCGTTCTCGGCTGTTTCCTCGGCGAGGTTCCGTCGCGGCTCTGGTGGTTTGCGGCGCTGCTGGGCGTTGCCGGCAGCTGTCTGGCGGCCGCGCCCGGCTCGGCGGGCGCTTCTTTTCAGTTGGCGGGGCTGCTGTGGGGGCTTCTCGGCGGTCTGGGCTACGCGCTGTTGGGGTTGAATTTGAAGCTGCTGGCGCGGCGCGGTCTTGGCCCGTTGGAGAGCAACGGCGCGGCGCTGTTGTGGGGGGCGGCGCTGATGCTGCCGCTGCTGTGGGGACACGACATGAGCTGGCTGGCGACGGCACGCGGCATGGCAAGCGCGCTGGCGCTGGGATTTTTCCCCACGGCGGTGCCTCATTTCTTCTTCGCGTTGGCGTTGACCCGCATCACCGTGGGACAGTCCTACACGATCGGGCTGGTGGAGCCGCTTACGGCGGGGCTGCTGGGAGTGTTTTTTCTCGGCGAGACGGCAACAGCCGTGCAGGCGGCCGGCATGGCGCTGGAATTTGCCTGTATGGCGCTGGCGGGCTGGGACGCTCTTCATAAAAGTTGACGAAAGGGAGAGGATGAAATGCACGAATCGCTGCTGACTCGTTTCAGTCAGGATCACCCTTGCTGGAACCGCGAACTGCTGGAACGCGCCGGAGAAGACGCGGCGGGGCTGGACGAACTGACCGAGCGGGGGCTGCTGACGGAGCGCGGCGGAGTCTACGCGCTGACGGAATCCGGCGCGGAATCGTTCCGCCGGGCCGCGGCGGAGATGTTTCTCGACGAGCGTCCCGGCGGCCAGCCGGAAGACGCCGGACGCTGCCTGCTGGCCACGGAACTGTGGCTGGAACTGGAGCGCACGAACGTGCAGCGCTGGGGGCTGAAGCGCTACGTCGTCCGTCCCGATTGGTCCGTGCGGCCGGCGCTGCGGCGCGAAGAAGTGTGGCGTCTCGAGGGCGGAAAACTGCGCTGGCTTTATCCCGACGAACCGCGCTTCAAGGCTATGCTCGAGCTTCATCCCGCCGTGCCGCACCATCGGCGCCGGCCGGAGATTCCCGATCCCGCCGCTTGGGCGGCGTGGCGCGCGCTGCCGGGCGAGGAATTAGGCGTCGATCTGGCGCTGATCGTCAACTACGATTTCGAGAATTATCTTGACTTTAAAGGACATGCGGGCGACGAGCACCGGCTCGTCAACACCGACCGCTTTTACTTCTCGGCCGCGGCGACGGCGGAAGAACAGCTCGACGCGCTCGGGCGCTTTCATCTTCTGCTCTGGGAGCTGCGGCGGCTGGCGATCCCGGGCTATCTCGACTGCGACGTGCACGAACAGGACAGCGTCAACTGGCTGATCTTCGTCAGCCGCTCTCGCGCCGGGGCCGAGGCTTCTCTGGCGCGGCTGAAGGCGCTGGGCGACGAGCTGATCCGCCCCGTCAACCCGATGGAGATCTGGACGCTCGCGCTCGAAGATCTGAGGGCCGTGCCCGACCGCCGCGAAGTGATCTGGGACGTGCTGCCCCAGGCCGCCCGCCCCGTCTGCCTGACGCTGTAATGCGGGCATTTTGCCCCTGAACGACGCAAAGAGGGCGGAAGCCGATGGAATCTGGGTCATCGGCTTCCGCCCTCTTTCGTTGTTCCACGTGGAACATTGCCCGGCGGCTACGGCGTGGCTTTTTAACGAGTTTTTTTCAGAAGACCGTGGAAGTAGTCGACGACGAAGTCGAGGAACATTCGCGTCTGGTCGTTGAGTTTGCCGCGTTCGTCGCAGGTGATGCAGATGTTGCGGTTGCACAGCGGGTCGGAGATGTGCACCAGCCGCGCCTTGTCGGTGGCCAGATGCCCCCACGTGGCTTCCGGCCAGAACGAGATGCCCAGGCCGGCGCTGACGAGGCCGCGGATCGTGCCGGGATTGTCGCTTTCGAAGCCCACGTGCGGGACGAAGCCGCACAGCGAGAAAAAGCGGTCGGCGATCTCGCGCATCGGGCTGCGCTTGCCGAGCATGACGAAGTTCTCGTTGCGCAGGTCCTTGAGCCGCACCGATTCTTTCAGCGCCAGATGGGACTGCATGGGGACGGCCAGCAGAATTTCCTCGTTCATGACTACGCGGCTGTTCTCCGGCGCCGCGTCGGGCAGGGCCGTGCGCATGCAGAGGTCGCACTTGGTGGTGCGGGCGTTCTGGATGATCTGGAAGTCGATGAAGGGATGCATGGCCTTGAACTTGAGGAGGATGTCGGGCAGCAGCGGCGAGCCGGCCAGCACGTTGAAGACGATGGTCGAACGCGAATGTCCAGCCACGACCCTGAGTTCCTTGGAGAGGTTGTCGAGGATGCTCATCACGGGCTCGAGCTTGCGCTTCAGCGCCAGCCCCGTGTCGTTGAGCTGCACGCGCTTGCCTTTGCGCAGAAACAGCGAAACGCCGAGCTCCTTCTCCAGCGAGAGCACGGCCTTGCTGATCGACGGCTGGGAGATGTACAGTTCTTCGGCGGCCTTCGAAAAATTTTCGTATTTAGCGACAGTCATAAAGTACCGTAAATGAAAGAGCTCCATAGAAAGCACTCCTTTATAACTGAAATCTATAATATAATTCTACACGAAAGTCCGCCAAACGGCAATGGCGCGGGAGGACGCGGGAAACGCCGCGGCACGGCGCGAAGAAAAACAAGAAGGACGCCGCTCGCGGCGGCAGATCTCCAGGATAAAAAAAGTCTCGTCTGAGATTCGCATTCCAGACGAGACCTTTTTCGTTTTCTTTCGCGTTTTTGCGGCGGCTTCCGTCGGACGGCGCGTTCAGCCTTACCCGGCGAGGAACCGGCGCGCTTCGACGAGGTCGCGGAGCATTTTGTCCCACGGCGAGCCCTCGACGCGGCGCGGGTTGCGCAGCAGGTAGGCGGGGTGGAACAGCGGACGCAGCGTCATGGTTCGGCCGTTCCACGTGAATTGATGAAAGCGGCCGCGCAGCCCGTTGATGCCGGTCTTGACGCCGAGCAGAGTCTGCGAGGGCACGTTGCCGACGGCAAGCACCAGGCGCGGACGGATCGCCTCGAACTGGGCGGCGAGCCACGGCAGGCAGGCGGCGATCTCGGTTTTGAGCGGCGTGCGGTTTTTTGGCGGCCGGCATTTGCACACGCTGGTGATGAAGATCTCTTCGCGCTCCAAGCCCGCCGCGGCGAGGATCTCGGTGAGCAGACGGCCGGAACGGCCGACGAAGGGGCGGCCGGTGCGCTCCTCTTCGGCGCCGGGCGCTTCGCCGACGATCATCAGGCGGGCGTTTTCGGGCCCTTCGCCGGGCACGTGATAAAAGGCGGAGCCGTCCTCGCGGACGCCGTCGGCCTGTCCCAGCGGACAGTTGCGACATTGGCAGACGCGCTGATGGAGCGCGCTGAGTGCGGACATGCGGATTCCTCCCCGGAAAAGTTCTCGAGGGTATTATACACGAATTATTTGAGCTTGAGCGGCAGGCCGCTGACGCACAGGTAGACCGAAGCGGCCAGGGCGGCGACGCGCTGGTTGAGACGGCCGACGACGTCGCGGTAACGACGCTCGGCGATCCGCTCGGAAGAAAGCCCCATGCCCAGCTCGCGGGTGACGACGATCACTTCGCAGGGCGGCAGGCGCAGTTTTCTGACGAACGCTTCGATTTCGGGGCAGGTCTCGCCGGCAAAGCGGGAGCCTCCGCTTGTCAGGTTGCTCACCCAGACGCCGAGGTCGTCGACGATGCACACGCCGCCTCTGACTTTATCGAGCGCGCCGGCGAGATCGACGCCCTCGACGATGGTTTCGCAGCCGTCGTCGAGCCCTTTCTGATAGAGCGCGATGTGCTCCAGCACGTCCTCTTCTGTGGAGGTCTGGGCGGAAACGATCGTTTTCCGTTCCCAGTCCTGCGCCAGCTTCAGCGCGAAGGCGCTGGCGCCGCTGCGCCAGCCTCCGGTGACCATGCGGACCTGGACGCCCGAAGGCGACTTCCATTCGCTGTTCATGCGTAACGCCTCCTTCAATCGAAAAATTTTGCCGGCACTGCGGACGCGCCGCTTCTTCACGCTTCTTCCCGGATCAGCGACGCCAGCGCCTCGAGATCGAGCGAACGCGGCGCTTCGGCCCCCGCAAGCAGACTGTCGGCGAGGCGGCGTTTGCTGCGGTGCAGCTCGACGATCTTCTCCTCCACGGTGTGGGCAGCCACGAAGCGGTAGACGGCGACCGGGCGCGTCTGGCCGATGCGGTAGGCGCGGTCCGAGGCCTGGTCCTCGACGGCGGGGTTCCACCACGGATCCATGTGGACGACGAAATCGGCGCCGGTCAGATTCAGCCCCGTGCCGCCGGCGCGCAGGCTGATCAAAAAGCAGTCGCCGCGCCCCGACTGGAACGAGCTGACCAATTCGGCGCGTTTGCCCGGCGGCGTGGAACCGTCCAGATAGAGGCAGGGCACGCCCCGCTCCGCGAGCGCCTGTTCGATCAGGCGCAGGTGGTCGGTGAACTGGCTGAAAACAAGGGCGCGGTGCCCGCTTTCGCGCAGCTCGTCCACGAGTTCGAGCAGCGCTTCCAGTTTGGACGAGGGAATCGCCGCGCCGACGCCGTCCGAGACGAGGCTGACGGCGCAGCAGCAGCGGCGGAGTTTCATCAGCTGGGCGAAGACGGCGAAGCGCTTGTCTTCTTCCGGAGAGTTCCCGGCCGCGTTGATGGTCTCGACGGCGGACTGGCGCAGCGCTTCGTAGAACGCGCGCTCCTGCGGGCTCAGCTCGATGCGGCGCGTCACTTCGGTGCGTTCGGGCAGGTCGTCGAGCACCTGCTCCTTGACGCGGCGCAGCAGAAACGGCGCGATCGCCCGGCGCAGGCGGCCTCGCGCGCTGTCGTCGCCCGCGGCGATGGGAGAAGCGAAGCGCCGGTTGAAGCGCTCCAGCGAGCCGAGCAGGCCGGGGTTGAGGAAGCGGAACAGATTCCACAACTCGCTGAGGCGGTTTTCGATCGGCGTGCCGGTCATGATCATGCGGAAGTCGCCGTGCAGGCCCATGACGGCGGCGGAACGTTTGGTGGACATGTTCTTGACCGCCTGCGCTTCGTCGAGCACGACGGTGTGCCACCGTTTCTGCGCGAACGACTCCGCGTCGCTCTGCAGCAGGCCGTAGGACGTCAGCACGACGTCGAAAGGCTTGAGCGCGGCGAGAACCTTTTCGCGTCCGGCGCTGCGGTAGTCGATGACGTTCAACGTCGGGGCGAAGCGAGCCGCCTCCTCGGTCCAGTTGCCGCAGACCGACGTGGGCGCGGCCACGAGCGCCGGGCCTCCCTCCGCGCGGTGCAGCAGCAGCGCCAGCGTCTGCACGGTCTTGCCCAGCCCCATGTCGTCGGCCAGACAGGCGCCCGCCCCCCAGTGGGCGAGGCGCGCCAGCCAGCGGAAACCTTCCAGCTGGTAGGGACGCAGCTGCACGCGCAGCGTGCGCGGCGTTTCGGGCGCAAGCCGCTGCGCTTCAGCGAAACGCTCGCACAGCTCGCGCCATCTTTTGTCGGCGGCCAGAGCGCCCTCGTCGAACAGCTCCGCCACGGCCGCCGCAGCCAGCGGCGGCACGCGCAGTTCCTGCCCCTTGGCGTCGGTCATGGCGTCGAGCGCTTCGAGGCGGCGCTGGAACTCCCGCGTCAGCGCCACGAACTGGCCCTCGCCGACGGGGACGAAGCGGCCCCGTCTCTGCCGCAGCAGCTCCATGAGCTGGCACAGCGACAGCGTCAATTCGCGGTCGACGGCGGCGGTGCCGGAGAGCGCGAACCAATCGGTGCCGCTGCTCTGAATCGCGCCGAGCATGGCGCTTCCGTCCAGCTCGCGGCGCACGGTCATGGCGCCGCCGCGCGGCCATTCGACGACCACGTCGGGGATTTTTTGCAGCTGCAAGAGCAGTTCGAGACACGCGTCGGGAGCGTCGATCCGCGCGCGTCCGTCGTCGGGATCGCCGTTTTCGGCCAGCGCCGGGCAGACGGCGAAGAGTTCCTTCATCTTCCGCGCTTCGACGGCGAGGTTACGCCTGACCTGCACGCGCCGCTCGTTCCCCGCGTCGTCCCTTTTCAGGCCGAACAGCGACGGCACGCCGCCGCCGGGACGGCAGGAAATGCCCTCGCCGCCGGAGGGGCGCACGACGATCTCCGCGTTCAGGCCGTCGCCGCAGGGCGAAAGCTGCACGTGCAGGCGCGCGTCGGCTTCTTCAACGGGAACGCTCGGCGGCGCGCCGTCCAGTTCGGACTGTACGGTCACGTTCGCGGCCAACCGGGAAAGAATCTTCAGCGTGCGGGCACGCGCCTCCTCGGGAACGACCGCGCCCCCGCCGCCGAGAATGGCGAAGATGTTGCGGTGCATCTGGGTAAAATGGGTGACGCGCAGCCGCGACGGCGACTCTTCGCTGACCACGTACTCGCGTCCCCGCGGATTGGCGGGCGTCATAAGGATGCGGCAGCCGGACGGGACGCTGGTCACTTCCAGCTGCGGTTCGCCGGCGACGACTTCGAGCGGCGAAAGGTCGTCGGCGCGGACGAGGTTGGGCAGCCCGGCGAGGATGTGCAGCGCCTGCGTCCCGTCCAGCCACAGCTCTGACTTGCCGTAAGAGCCGCGATCGTACACGGCGTCGGCGACGCGGCGTTCCTGCTCGCTCAGGCCGGGAATGCGTTCCAGCCCGTTGGCGATGGAGCTGAGGGCGACTTCGCGCCCCTTGCTCCACTTCCCTGCGGCCTGCAGCGTTTGTTCGAGCGGGCGCACGGCGACGATCGGTTCGTCCTCCTTCCGCCACTCCGGCCTGGCGAGCTCGACGAGCCAGAGGAGACGGCGCTCGCCTTTTTCCCCGCCGCGGGAAGAGCCACCGTCGGCGAGCGTTTCCAGCGCGTCGAGGGCGCATTCCCACGGCGGGAGCGGGCTGAACAGGTCGCGAAGCGGGTGCCAGCCGTTGTCCTGCCGGCCTGACAGCGCTTCGCCGGCGGATTCCAGCTCGCTGGCGACGAAAGACATCCCGAGACTGTTCAGATGAAACGCCGCGATGCGGTAAAAGGGCTGCCACTTTTGGGCCAGCCCGGGAGCGATCCAGCGCGCCGCCAGCAGCAGATGGCACAGGTCGGCCGCGCCGAGGCAGTAGGCGTCCATCAGTCTCGTCAGCCGCTCGTCGAGCGCTTTTTCGTCCTGCCCGGGCGGAGCGCATAGCATGGAGCGAACGGCCTTGCCGAGCGTCTTGACCAGGTCATGGCCGGCGAACAGCGCCGCCTGGTTGGCGGAACTGCCTTTGGCAAGGAGGCCGAGCGCGTCGTAGAGGACCCCGCCGCGCGCCCATTCGGTGCGGTTGCTTTCTTTATGCGCCGCGCTGGAGATCTTGTCGGGCGCTTCGCGCAGCGCCGCCAGCAGCGGAATATAAAACGGATCCCACAGGTTGACGGGCGGCGAAGCCTCGCCGGCGCGGCGTTTGGGACGCCGCGCCAGGCGCGCGTAGTTTTTGCGCGCCGCTTCGAGATCGCCGCGCACCAGGGCATCGACCGCCTGCAGTCGGTCGCGGCCGGCGTCTCCGAGCATGGGTGCCAGCTCCATTGCCTTCGCGAAGAGGCCGGCATGGCAGTACTGATCGGCCAGCGCGGCCGCCAGCTCCGGAAAGTCGCCGGACCGGCAGAGTTTTTCCTCTTCGGCGGTCACAAAAGCGCGCAGTTCCGGGCCGCTCTTCGTCAGACGCAGCGTTTCAAGGAAAAAGGGGCGCATGACCTCCGGCAGGGCGCTGAACATCTCGTCGTCGAAGGGATTGTTCAGCACCGTGGCGGCAAAAACGCTGAGACATTGCTCTTCGGTGGCTTTTCCTCCGGCGAAGCCGGGCGTCACCAGGCGGATGAAACTTTCGGAGTCGCCCAGATAAAAATATTTGCGCAGAAAGTATACGGCGTGCCAGAGCTCTTTGAACACTCGGCAGCCGCCGCTGGAGCCGGCGCGCAGCCGGGACAGGCGCAGCGTGCTCTCCACGGCCTCGCAGTACAGCGCGAAAGTTTTTTCGCGCACCGTTTCGCGTGCGACCAGTTCGCGGATGGGCAGAACGACCAGCCAGCCTTTGCCCTCGGCTCCCCGTTCGCGCCCGACGATCCCGAGCCGCTCCCAGCGCGGCAGCGCCGCCGCGTCGAAATTGGGAAGCGACGGCGAAATCCTGCGCGCCCCCTGCGAGCGGAGCATCATCTCATACGTCGTTTTCGCGACGGGACCGAACGCCGCCGCCAGAATGCGGAAGGCGTGCCTCTCGTCGCCGTCCATCCCGCGGCAGAGCGAAAAAAGCCTTTCCCGTTCGAAATCGTTTTGCACTGCGCGTCACCTGCCTTTTCATCTGTTCATTATTATAGCCGTTCCGCTTGAAGTGGGGAATTCACCGGGGCCGGAACTGGTATTTTCGACAATGCCGAACGGGGAGGACAACGTTAAACTGAAGCCAACGAATTCGGAACGGACAGATCATTCGGCGAGGTGACTCACATGAGGAAAAAAATCGGCGCTCTGGCTTTGGGCGGCTGCCTGCTCCTGCTCGGCGCCCCCGCCATGGCCGGCGAAAAACTGACGCTGGCGCAGTGCGTCGAAAAAGCGCTGGCTTCTCATCCCAGTCTGACGGCCGCCGCGGGAACGGTGGAATCGCGCCACGCCGCCGCCTCGCTTTCGGCGACCGGCGGCCGCTTGAAAGCCAACGCGACAGGCTCTTACGCGCGCAGCGGTGCCACCAAGGGCGTGAACAGCGGCGGCAGCGACGGCGACTGGAACACCGGCGTCTCACTCTCGCAGACGGTGTACGACTGGGGCAAGACGAACGCTTCCGTGAAAAGCGCCGCGCTCAACGAAAAAGCCGCCCAGGAAACGCTGAAGCGCACCCGCGAGAGCGTGGTCGCCGACGTGCGCGACGCCTATTACAGCCTGAACAAGGCCGTGCGCGACACGGCGGTGCAAAACGAACAGGCGAAAAACTACCAGAAACGCCTCGATTGGGCCAAATCCTACTATTCGGCAGGCACCAAGGCCAAAATCGAAGTTACCAAGGCGGAGACCGACCTGGCCAACGCCAAACTCTCGCTGATCAAAGCCGAGTCCGCGGCGGAGCAGTACAAGGCCCAGCTCGCCTCGGCGATGGGAACGCCGGAACTGGAGATCGACGGCGTCGCGGACGAACTGGATTACGAACAATGGGACATCGCCCTCAGCGACGCGCTGAAGCGCGCGGCGGCGAACCGCGCCGACCTGGCCGCTCAGGACCTGCTGGTGGATAAGGCGAAGACCGACGTGACGTCGGCGAAACTGACGAACGCCCCCGACCTGACCGCCAGCGCCGGTTACAGCTTCGGCGGCTCGGGGTTTTACGACGATGACCAGTGGAGCGCCAAGCTCAGCCTGTCGATCCCGATCGGCGACGGCGGCGAGACGAAAGCGCGCGTGGCCGGCGCCAAAGCCGACCTGAAAGTAGCGCAGGCCAACCGCGACAAACTGGCTCAGGACGTCGTGCTCGACGTGCGCCAGGCCTGGCAGAGCCTTCAGGAAAGCGCCGCTTCCATCACCGCCGCCCGCGCCGCGGAACGGCAGGCCCGCGAAAATCTCGACTTGGCGCTGGGCCGCTATCGGGCCGGCGTGGGCGACAGCCTGGAAATTTCCGACGCCGTCGACGCCTACGCGCAATCGCAGACGACGCTGATCGCGAGCCTTTACGATCACAAAGAGGCGCGGCTCAGCCTCGAGAAAGCCATGGGGGAGGTTTCAGGATCATGAAACTGAAAAGGATCGTTACGCTTCTTATCATTGCCGCGCTCAGCTGCGGAGGCGTGTATTGGTACAGCGAACGGCGCGCCGCCAGCGCCGACGTAAGCTACCGCACGGCCCTCGCCGAGCGCGGCTCGCTGCGCAGCGTCATCCAGGCGACCGGCACCCTGAGCGCCGAGGAGACCGTCGACGTGGGCACGCAGATCAGCGGCACCATCAACGACATCTACGTGGACTACAACGACAAAGTCACGCAGGGACAGCTCATCGCCGTGATGGACAACCGCACTCAGCAGGCCGAAGTCGACATGGCCAAGGCCAACGTCCTCTCCGCCAAAGCGGATCTGGCCAAGGCACGGGCCACGCTGCTCAAGGCCAGCCGCGACCTGAAGCGTACCCGCGAGTTGATCAAAAAGGACCTGATCGCCCGCAGCGAACTCGACGCCGACGTAGCTTCCCAGTCGACCGCCAACGCCGACGTGATGGCCGCGCAGGCCAAAGTGTCCCAGTACGAGGCCACTCTGCGCAAGGCCGAGATCAGCCTCGGCTACACGAAAATCTATTCGCCCGTCGACGGCGTCGTCGTCGCCAAGAACGTGGAGAAAGGGCAGACCGTGGCTGCCAGCTATCAGACGCCCAGCATCGCCGAGATCGCCCGCGACCTCAAGCAGATGCAGGTCGAAGTCAACGTCGACGAGGCCGACATCGGCAGCGTCAAGGTCGGTCAGGACGCCGAGTTCACCGTCGACGCCTACGCCGACGCCACGTTCTCCGGCAAGGTCACGCAGGTGCGCATCTCGCCCAGCACCAGCGACAACGTCGTCAGCTACACGGTGATCGTCAAGGTCGCCAACGACGAAGAAAAGCTGATGCCCGGCATGACCGCCAACGTCTCGCTGGTCGTCACGGAAAAGAAGGACGTTCTGCTCGTGCCCAACGCGGCGCTGCGCTTCCGTCCCGTCGCCAACACCGCGGTGACCATGGGGCCGCCCTCGCGCCGCGGCACCGTGGCCGCGGTGGAGACGCCCGGCGTGTACGTGCTGATCGACAAAAAGCCCGTCAAGGTCGAAGTGGAAAAGGGCATCAGCGACGGCGACCGCACCGAGATCCTCTCCGGCCTCGAGGAAGGCACGAGGGTGCTGGTCGGCTTCAACCTTCAGTCGGAAAAGAAGACGAAATAAAATGCCGCTCGTCGAGCTGAAAAACGTCAAAAAAAGCTTCCGCCTCGGCGGCGAGCAGGTGGAGATCCTTCACGGCATCGATCTCGTCGTGGAGAAAGGCGAGTTCGTGGCCATGATGGGGCCGTCGGGATCGGGCAAGTCGACGACCATGAACATCCTCGGCTGTCTCGACAAGCCCACGTCCGGTCAATATTTTCTCGGCGGCCGCGACGTGTCGAAGCTGAAATCCGACCAGCTGGCGGCGATCCGCAACAGCACCATCGGCTTCGTGTTCCAAGGCTTCAACCTGCTGCAGCGCACCAGCGCCGTCGAAAACGTCGAGCTGCCCATGCTCTACGCCGGCGTGCATGCCAAGGAGCGCCGCGAGCGCGCCAAGGAAGCCCTGGTGCGCATGGGGCTGGGCGAACGGCTCTATCACGAACCGAGCCAGCTTTCCGGCGGCCAGCAGCAGCGCGTCGCCATCGCCCGCGGCATCGTCAACCACGCCCCCATCCTGATGGCCGACGAGCCCACGGGCAACCTCGATTCCAAGACCAGCGACGAGATCATGCGCCTGTTCCAGCAGCTCAACCGCGAAGAGGGCATCACCATCATCCTCGTTACCCACGAACCCGACGTGGCGGCCTTCGCCGGGCGCGAACTGCTCTTTCGCGACGGCACGATCCTCGAGGACAAGATCAACGAACGTCAGCGCACGTAAGGGGAGAAGCGAAAATGATCTCTTTTGTGGAAATCGTCCGCACCGCGCTGCGCGCCCTGCGGCGCAACAAAACCCGTTCGTTCCTGACCACGCTGGGCATCATCATCGGCGTCGGCGCCGTGATCGCGGCGTTCGCCGTGGGCGCGGGCGCCAACAAGGTGATCGACGAAGAGATCGCCTCGTTCGGCACCAATTCCGTGACCGTCATGCGCGAACGCAACGCCCAATCCACCGGCGACACGGCCAAGTACCTGACCGAGAGCGACGCCGAGGCGATCGCCGCCAACGTCTCCGGCGTCGAAGCCGTGGCGCCTACCGTGAACACCAGCGTGCAGGTCATCTACGGCAACACGAACTGGTCCACGTCGGTCTACGGCAGCACGCCGTCGTATGCCGACGTGAACGGCTACGCGATCGCCGCAGGACGCAACCTCAGCGAGTCGGATCAGCGCATGGGCAACAAGGTGGCCGTGATCGGCAGCACCGTGGCGCAGAAGCTCTTCGCTCACGAAGATCCGCTCGGCAAATCGGTCCGCATTGCCAAAGTGCCCTTTACCATCGTCGGCGTGTTCGCCGCGAAAGGACAATCCACCGGCGGCTTCATGGACCAGGACGACATGGTCCTCGTGCCGCTGAAGACGGCGCAGAGCCGTCTTGTCAAATGGGACAACACGCCCGGCCGCGTCGGCAACATTCAGGTCAAGGGCGTATCCATGGAATCGCTTTCGTACATCACCAGCGAGATCACGATGCTGATGCGCGAGCGCCACAAGATCCGCGGCGGCGAAACCGACGACTTTGCGGTGCGCAGTCTCTCGCAGATGCTCGAAGCGCGCCGCAAGACCACCAGCGTCACTTCCATGCTGCTGGCCTCCATCGCCGTTATCTCGCTCGTCGTCGGCGGCATCGGCATCATGAACATCATGCTCGTCTCGGTCACGGAGCGCACGCGCGAGATCGGCATCCGCATGGCCGTCGGCGCCAAGAGCATCAACATCCGCCTGCAGTTTCTGATCGAATCGGTGACGCTGTCGGTGATCGGCGGGGTCCTCGGCATCTGCCTGGGCATCGGTGCGGGCTATGCTCTGGCTTCGGTCACGCAGGCCCCGCCGGTGTTCACGCTCGGTTCCATCGCGCTGGCTTTCGTCTTTTCCGCGGCGGTCGGCATCGGCTTCGGCTATTACCCCGCGGCCAAGGCCTCGCTGCTCGATCCCATCGACGCGCTGAAATACGAATGATACTATTTCTTGATAAAAAGCATTAACCTTGTGTTCGGCTTTTTAATTGAGGAATGGTATAAGGCGCGAAGATCCGCGGTGCGATCTCAAGCGCGCCGCTTTCCCATACACGCTCTGCAGAGAAAAATCCTTTGAAGGAGGTATTCACATGAGACTCACTGACAGGAAATACGCGGTTCTGGCGCTGTCGGCGCTGGCCGCTCTGACGCTGGCCACCGCGGCTTGCGCGCGCCCAGGGCCGGAGTTCCACGGCGGGCCGCCGTCCTTCGGACACGGCCCCGGCGGCCCCGGCTTTCGCCCGGCCCCGCCTCCGCCTCGGCGCGACTGGCGCCCCGGGCCGCCGCCTTTCCACCCTGGCCCCGGCGGCCCCGGTTTTCGCCCGGCTCCTCCTCCCCGGCGTGACTGGCGTCCTGCCCCGCCCCCGCCCTTTTACCCCGGCTTCCGTCCCGCCCCGCCGCCCCCGCCCCGTCGTGATTGGCGCCCCGGGCCGCCGCCGCCCGACTGGGGACGGAGAATGCCGCCACCGCCGCCGGCCTGGCACCGTCCGCCGCCTCCGCCTCCGCGGTATTGGCGGCATCGCCGCGACCGGGACGACTTTCTTTTCCTGTTCCCGTTCCTCTTCGCCATCGCCGCCGGCAGCGACTAGCAGCTACAGAACCGTATAACGTCAAGCCCCCGGATCGTTCCATCGATCCGGGGGCTTGACGTTTCTTGCCCGTCCTGGAAACGCGCGCTCGGTTTGGGCGGTTGAAGCGGGCTCATACGTGATACGGAAGCGTGCGGAGGAACGTGTCGAGATGCCGTTCGAAGCGTGCGATCATCTTCGTCCGCCCGCTGCCGGGCGATTTGTGGAGGATGAGGAAGCATTCGCGGTCCGGGGGCTTTTCGGCAAAGGCGTGGATCTCGATTTCCCGATTGTCTCGATAGGCCGCGACGACGGATTCCGGGCACATGGCCCATGTCCTCGGAGCCAGATAATTCAGCAGCGCCGCCGGCGTGTCGACGTGGACGACGGGATGGGTCGACGGGTTCCACCAGTAATCGTGCCACTGCTGGATGGCGGGGCTCCAGGCGAGATAAATCTCGTCCTGCTTGCGAAGCTGCTGCGGATGAACGGCGCGTTCGTTCCAGGGGCTGCCGGGACGGCAGATCATGGAGATGGGTTCGCGCAGGACGGAGCGGGTGACGATATTGGCGTAACGGGCGTCGCGAAATACGAAGCCGACGTCGGCTTCCTTGTTGTCGACGAGGTCGTATATCTCCAGCGACTGCTGAGTGCGCAGGCGCGGAAAATAGCCGAGGCCCGGAAGCCGCTTCAAGAAAGGTCCCAGCACGAAATTGATCAAACTGTCCGGACTGGCGATGACCAGCGACTGCTCCGGTTCCGTGTCCTTTAAGCGGAGGATTTCCTGATAGCTGTTTTCCCATTTTTCCGCCAGTTCGAGAAAGCGCGTGCCCTGTTCCGTGATTTCGACGCGGCGGATTCCCTTCTGCCGTTCGATCAGTTTGATGCCCAGCTCCCGTTCGAGGCGCAAGAGTCTCTGGCTGATGGCGGACTGGGAGAGCATCAGCGCCTGCGACGCCTGAGTGATGCTGCGGCTGCTGATGATGGCGCGGAAAAGCTCGATATCGAAAGAGTCCATTCTCCTGCCTCACCGGGGGATAAATAGTGATTTTGTTGATGTTAAATATTAAAATTATTCGTTGGACACTGTAATTAGCCAATGATACCATGTAAAAAAATAAAAAGAAACATGGGAATCATATAGAGAAGGAGGAATTGACCGTGTCTTTGAATTTGAACCGAGAGATCGCTGCGATCGTTCCGTCGGCGTCGATGGTGACCATGGCCAAAGCGAAAAGGCTGAAAGCTGTGGATGCGGAGATCGTGGACCTGGCCGGAGGCGAACCGGATTTCGACACGCCCAGGAAGATCTGCGACGAACTGTTCCGTCAGATCAACGCCGGCTATACGCACTACACCGTGGGCAACGGCTTGCCGGAGCTGCGCGAAAAGATCGCTGCCAAGCTCCGCGCCGAGAACGGCTGCGCCGGCTATGACGCCGACAGCGTGATCGTCACGCCGGGCGGCAAGTACGCCATTTATGCCGCCGTGCGCGCGCTGGTGAATCCCGGCGACGAAGTGATGTACCTGACGCCGGGCTGGGTGTCGTATCCGGCCATCGCGCAGGCGGCCGCGGCCGTTTCCGTGGCGGTTCCCCTCGATCCCGACGAAGGCTACCGCATAACCGAAGAGACTCTGGAAGAGAAAGTCACGAGCAAAACGCGCCTGCTCATCGTCAACTATCCCAACAATCCCACCGGCCGGGTGCTGACGCGCCCCGAGGCGGAAATCCTGCGCGGCTTCGTGCTCCGCCACCCCGACGTCGTCTTGCTGTCCGACGAGATGTACGAGAAGATCCTCTTCGACGGAAACGAAAACGTCAGCCCGGCCTCCTACGCCGACATTGCGCCGCGCGTCGTCACGGTCAACGGCTTTTCCAAATGCGTCGCCATGACGGGGTGGCGCATCGGCTACATGGCGGCCTCTCCCGAGATCGTCAAGGTGGCGGCGAAGCTGTTTCAGCACACGATTTCCTGCACGAGCGGCTTCATCCAGAAAGCCGCGGCGGTGGCCTTCGAATGCGGCGAGGAGATCGAAGCGATGCGCCGCGCATATCAGGAGCGCCGCGACTTTTTCGTCGGCGGTCTGAACGCCGTTCCCGGCGTGCACTGCGAGATGCCCGAGGGGGCTTTTTACGCTTGGACGAAATTCGATCTGCCCGGCATGGATTCGAACCAGGGCGGCGAGTATATCCTGAACAACGCCAAGGTGGTGGGCGTGCCCGGCGTTTCTTATGGGGAAGAAAAGGGCTGCTGGATGCGTTTTTCCTTTGCGACCGACGACGCGCAGCTGCGCCGTGCCGTGGCGAACGTCGCGAGAATGATGAAAGGACTGAGAAAATAACATGAGCACGATTGGCTGTCGGATCCGCGCCGATTTTCCCCGTCCGTCCCGGGAACTGGTGGAACTGTTTCGCAGCGTTCCCGTGGCGAACATCGACGACTGCATGAACCGCATGGCCGCCGTCGACGCGGCGATCCGTCCGCTGAACGCGGCGCCGCTGCTGGGCACGGCTTTTACGGTCAAAGTCGCCGAAGGCGACAACCTGATGTTCCACAAGGCCATGGACATGGCAAAGCCCGGCGACGTGTTCATGATCGACGCCGGCGGCTGCACGGAGCGTTCTATTTTAGGCGAGCTGATGCTGACGTACTGCAAAGTCCGCGGCGTGGCCGGCGTGGTCGTGGACGGCGCGGTGCGCGACGCCGGCGCCATCGCCGGGATGGACCTGCCCGTTTACGCGCGCGGCGTCACTCCCAACGGGCCGTACAAAAACGGCCCCGGCGAGATCAACTATCCAATTTCCCTGGGCGGCGTGATCGTCAACCCCGGCGACATCGTGGTGGGCGACGCCGACAGCGTGCTGGTGATCCGTCCCGGCGAAGCCGAGGATCTCGCCAAAGCCGCCCGCGCGGTGGTCGAGAAGGAAGCGGCGATCATGGCGGGCATTCTCAGGGGCGAATACCCGCGTCCCTGGGTGGACGCCAAGCTCGAGGAGCTGGGCTGCACGGTCGAATAACTCTTGGCCGTATAAAGAAATGTCGCGTCCGGACGAACGGAACGGTTTTATCGCAGATTGCAGAAGGAGGGTTACTATGAACTTTTGGTCCAAGCTGTCCATGTCCCGCAAGATCGTCGTCATGATGTGCGTCGGTATCGCCGCCGGCGTTTACTGGGGGCCTGCCGTGACGGTGATCAAGCCCGTCGGCGACCTGTTCCTGCGCCTGCTCAAGATGCTGATCGTGCCGCTGGTGTTCTTCACTCTGGTCGCCGGTGTGACCAGCATGGAGAGCCCCGGCAGCCTGAAAAAGATCGGCGGTTTCATCGTCGCCTTTTACCTTTTGTCCTCTCTCGTTTTCGCCGCCGTGGGCACCGGCGTGGCGCTTGCGCTCCGCCCCGGCAGGGGAGCGGAGGGTGTGCTCGGCTCCGTGGTCAAGGAAGTGACGGTCGGCAAGTATTCGGCGATCGACACGATCCTCAACTGGATTCCCGAGAATCCCGTGGCGTCTATGGCCAACATGAACATGATCCAGGTGATTTTCTTCGCGCTGATCACGGGCGTGGCGCTGCTGCACCTGAAAGACAGGGTTCCCGCGGCGATCGCCTTCTTCCGCAACATGGCCGATGTGATGATCAAAATCACCGAGTTCGTCATGGTTTTCGCCCCCTACGGCATCGGCGCGCTGGTCGCCTGCGTGGCGGGCACGATCGGCGGCAAGATGATGACGGCGATCGCCAAGTTCTTCGTCGCCGATTATGCGGCGGTCCTGGCGGGCATGTTCGTCGTGTATCCGCTGGCGCTGAAGATCTGGAACGTTCCCGCTCTGCGCTTCTTCAAGCACGTGGCTCCGGCCATGCTCGTGGCCGCCACGACGACCTCCAGCGCCGCGACGCTGCCGATGGAGATGAACATCGCCGAGGAAAAACTCGGCCTCGACGAGAGCGTTTACGGGTTCTCGCTGCCGCTGGGCAACACGATGAACATGAACGGCATGGCCGCCGCTTTCGGCGTGATCGCCGTCTTCGCCTTCGACATCTTCGGCGTGGAGATCACGCCGCTCCGTCTCGTGCAGACCATTCTGCTGGGGCTCATGCTGGCGGTCGGCGCCGCCGGCGTCAAGGGCGCGGGGATCGTCATGTCCGCCGTGTTCTTCGAGTCGCTGGGGCTGCCGCTTGGCCTCGTTCCCATCCTGGCGGCGATCTGGCCCGTGATCGACATTCCCCATACGACCGGCAACGTCACCGGCGACATGGTCGGCACGATGGCGGCCTGTGCCAAATTCGGCAAGGTGGACTGGAACGTTTTCAACGCCGACGCGTAGAGACCGCTCGCCCGCGTCTCCAGATCTTTGAAAGTTCTCTTTGACTGAAAAGCTCCCCGCCGGACAGCGGTGCCTTTGGCCTGTTCCCCAGTAAATAGACAAAGAAAAAAGCACCTGTCGTAGAAAAGCTTCGAATTACTTGGCTTTGCTCCGAATTTCAAACGGAGTAAGGCCATTTTTCATGTTGATCCGTTCGTAGTTGTAGAACTGTACGTACTCCCAAATAACGTTCTCCAGTTGAGCCATGTCCGTGAATTTAATGCGGTTCAGGCACTCGCTTTTCAGTGTTCCGAAGAAGTTCTCCATCGCTGAATTGTCATATGGGCAGCCTTTACTGGACATCGACGGCCGGAAATGACATTCTTCACTCAGGTTGCAATATGCTCCTGACGTGTATTGCGACCCTTGGTCACTGTGGAGGACGAGTCCGTCAGTGGCCTTTTCCTGTTTTAATGCCTGGGTTATGGTGTCAATGACCAGTGTCGATGTCATATCTGTTCCAAGCCGGCAGTTCAGCACCATCTTTCCGCAAAGGTCGATGACAGCGCACATGTACGCCATGCCATGTTTTGTTGGGATATAAGCGATGTCTGCTGCCCAGCAGCGATTGGGAAATGTTTGGATAAACTGACGCCGAAGAATGTTTTCGTAGCGGTGAGCTGTCTCTTTGGAGCTGGTATAAGCCCGTCGGCGGCGAATCCGTGCAAGCGCGTCCATCTTCCGCATAACACGCGGAACTGCCTTGAGATTAACATGAACATGGCTGTTCTGTTCGATCCATGCCTGAACGCGGCGGCATCCATATGTGTAATTGTTTTTACGCTGGCAGGCAGTTATCTGTTGCATAAGCCAGCTGTCCTTATCCGTTTTATGCTTTTGCTTTCTCCATGCGTAATACCCGCTGCGCGAGACCTCCAAAATGGAACACATTGCCGTAATAGGATATTTCTCTCTCAGACGTTCTATGACACGATATTTGAGCCTCACCGCCTTCCAGCTTCGGATAGAAAATTTCGCAGTACCTCGGTACGCATACGTAATTCGATACACTCGTTTCTAAGAGCGGTCAATTCATCGGCATCCTTTCGCAAAGGTCTGCCCTTCCTGCGCAGGATGTAACCTTGTTCAATCAGCCGGCCCTTTCGGTTCTGACGTTTGATCAGCCCTTTCAGCTGCTGCAGCGAAAGGTGATAGGATTCTGCTATTTGCCTGTTCGTCTCTCCGGAACTTTTGCGACGAAAAATTTCGGCTGATAAATGTTCTACTTGGGTGTAATTCCTTGCCATAGCAAGACCTCCTGTTGTTGAGTTCATTCTACAACAGGAGGTCTTTTTATTCTCTGGCCTTTAAACGGGGTACAGTCCAGGATGAATCCGTTTTCAGGGGAATTTTTTTATGGAGCTGTCTTACTCTATTCCAGCGTCTTCATGAACTGGCTGATGCCGTCCAGGGCGGCTTTGAGGTACTCGGCGGTGTTGCCGGCGTAGCCGAGGCGGAAGCAGCCGGGCATTTCGAAGCAGTCGCCGGGCGACACGAACACGCCGGTCCGGTCGAAGAGTTGCTGGCAGAAGTCGTACGAGTTCATGTCGAAATCGTAGTAGAGCAGCGTGATCGAGCCGCCCTGCGGCTTCACCCAGGAGATGTGCGGCTCGCTTTGCACCCAGCCCTCGACGATCTGCAGATTGTCGCGGATCACGCGCTGTCCGCGTTCGATCAGCGTGCCGGCGTGTTTCAGCGCCAGCGCGGCGATGGTATCGTCGAGGTTGCCGCAGCTGACGAGGTTGTAGTCGCGGTGCGACAGGCAGGAGACGACGAAATCGCGGTCGCGGCAGGCGATCCAGCCCATGCGCAGCCCCGGCATGGAGAACACTTTCGAGGTGCTGCTGGTGGAAATGCCCTTTTCGTACAGGTCGGCCGCCGAGTCGATCCATTCGCCGTTCTGCGTCAGGTGCCGGTAGGATTCGTCGCAGAGCAGCCAGGCCCCCGCGGCGCGGGCAATGCCGACGACGCGGCGCAGCGCTTCGTTGGAGATGACGGAGCCGCAGGGATTGTTGGGGTTGATGATGCAGATCATTTTCGTCCCGGAGGCGGCCAGACGTTCCAGCTCGTCGAGATCGGGCTGGAAGCCGTCTTCCTTGCGGAGCTTGAGCCACTTTACGTCGGCGCCATAGCCTTCGGGGATCGAATAGAGCTGCTGATAGGTCGGCACGATGCTGACCACGCGGTCGCCCGGTTCGATGAGCGTGTAGAAGACGTGGTGGTTCGCGCCCGCGGCGCCGTGCGTGGGGACCACGTCCGCGGGCTTCAGCGTGCGGTACAGGCCGCAGACGCCCTGCAGCAGTTCCGGCGAACCGCCGATGTGGCCGTAGGACAGGCGGCGCGAGCAGAGCTCCTCGAGAAACGCTTCCCGATCGGTTCCCGTCAGTTCCAACAGGCCCTCCAGCGTGAGATTGACCACGCCGGTACTGGAGATGTTGTATTTGGCGGTCTGTTCGTGAGCGTTGATCCACTCTTCGACTTTAAACGGCTTGATGTCCATGGAGATTCCTCCGTCACAGCGGCAGGAATTCGGGCTGGTGATTCTTGAACACGCAGTAATATTTGAAGCCCGCGTCCTTGAGAATGTCGCCGGCGATGTCGAAGCACGCGCCGATCCGCTCCGGGAAGTGCGCGTCGGAACCGAGCGTGACCAGCTCGCCGCCCAGCTCGCGGTAGCGCTTGAACACCTCGCGTCCGGGGCTGGAGTCGCGCATGCCCACGACGAGCGATTTGGTGTTCAGCTCGACGGCTTTGTTCTTTTTGATCGCCGTGAGCAGCATGGCGTCGATCAGGTCGGCGTACTGCGCGTAAGCGAAGCCCTCGTTTTTGCCGGGAATGTCGCGCAGCACGTAATCCAGATGACCAACGGTGTCGTAGCCGTCGGTGACGGACAGGTTTTCCAGCTCGGTTTCGAAGTAGGCGCGGATCGAAGCCTCCTTGCTGCGCCCCTCGTAAAGCGTCTGGTCCTCCGTGTCGCGCCCCTCGAAAATGTGCGTCGAGCCGATCACCATGTCGAACGGATAACCGGCGTAGACTTTGTTGTGTTTTTCCGCCAGGTGGGGCTGCAGGCCGAACTCGATGCCCAGGAGCATCTCGATGCGCCCTTGGTAGGCCTCGCGCGTTTCCAGCAGTTTTTCGACGTAGGCGCCCACGTCGCCGTTTTCGTTCAGCTGGTAGATGCTGTGCCATTGAGGATAGTCGTAATCCTGGTGGTCGGTGATGCAGACGTACTTCATCCCCAGTTTGACGGCGCGGTCGAGCTGGTCTTCGATCGTCGTCTTTGAATCGCTCGAAGCTTCCGTGTGAATGTGAACGTCGCAGTACATTTTCACGCGCCTTTACTGCGCGGCGGCGCGCCGGGCGGCTTTTTCAAGCTGCTTGCGGGTGGGGGAAGTGCGCAGGCACAGGCCGGTGAAACCGTAGAAAATGGCGAGGAGCCAGACGATCCAGCTGAAGAAGGAGTAGCGCAGGAACGTCGTGCTTGACGAGAAGAGCACGCTGGCGTAAAGAATCCCCGACGAAGTCCAGGGGAAGAACCCCGAAGTGCCCGTGCCGAAGTCTTCCAGCGTGCGGGACAGGTTCAGCGTGTTGACGCCCATCTCTTCGTATTTCGATTTGAACATGCTGCCGCCGATCAGCAGCGAGACCGTGGAAGAACCGCCGACGGCCGTCAGCACCACCATCGAGATTCCCGTGGTGAGGATCAGGCTGCCCGTGCTCTTGACGAAGCCCATCAGCGAGTCCAGCAGCACGTCGAGACAGCCGCACTGCTCGGCGATGGCCGCGAAGTAGAAGCACAGCCAGGTGGCGACGAAGGTCTTGTTCATGTCGGCGATGCCGCCGCGCTCGAGCAGCGTTTTGGCCGCCTTGCTCATGGTTGCGACGTCGAAGTCGGGGTGCGCCGCCAGCACCATTTTGGAGTTGAAGCCGCCGTACAGCACGTTGATGGCGTCCTTGGCGGAGAACCCCTGGTAGAGCACGCCGATGACGACGGCGATGAAACCGGCGCCGAAGAGCACCAGCGTGGTGGGTTTCTTTGTGAACGAGCCCCAAAGCAGGAACGCGACCGGGATCAGCAGCACCCAGTGGAACTTGAACATGGCGCTCAGCGACGCGAGCAGCGCCGCCGAATCCTTGCTGACCACCGCGGGAGTCTCGGGGGAGTTCATGCCGATGTAAACGTAAATGCCGATGGCGATCAGCGCCGCGGGAACGACCGTTTTGGACATGTTGATGATGTGATCGAAAATGTCGTTGTCAGTCGTCAGCGAGGCCAGGACCGTCGTGTCGGAAAGGGGCGACAGCTTGTCGCCGAACTGCGAACCGGCGTAGCAGGCTCCCGCCACCAGCCCCAGATTCACGTCCGGCATCGCCATGGCCAGCCCCATCATCGCGAGCCCCGCCGTGGACGCCGAACCGTTCGAGGTGCCGGTCACGGTCGAGAACACGCAGCAGAGCAAAAAGGCGCAGAGCGCAATCCAGCGCGGCGACACCACCTGCAGCCCGTAATAGATCAGCATCGGCAGCGTGCCGGAAAACATCAGCCCGCCCAGCATGAAGCCGATCGCCAGCAGAATCATGATCACCGGGACCGAACGGCCGATGCGCTTGCCCACGGCCGATTCCATCTCGTCCCAGGTGTAGCCGCACCGCCAGCTGATCAGCGCCGAATAGGCGGCGACCACGACCATCAGCGGCACGTAGTTCAGCCCCCACAAAGCGCCGGCGCCGAACGTCAGCAGCAGGAACACGACGGTCGAAACCGCTTCGAACGTGGTCGGTTTTCTTTTCTCTCGCACTTTCTTCTCCGCGCTGGACATGGAAAATCCCTCCCGATCGAGTGTTTTATGCCAAGGGAACCGGCGGTTCCCTAAACATCCTTTTGTTGCCGAATAAGTTTCAATTTGTATACAATGAAAAGCTTATGACAATAGAATTATACCTTATAGCAAAGCTTTGTCAATCAGGGCGAAGATACTTTTCAAGAACGCTGAAATGCCGCAGCGCAACGACGCGAGCAAAAATCGCGCCGGCGGAAAAACGTCGTGCCCAGACAAAAAGCGGAGTCGGCCGAGAAACTCGACCGCCTCCATTTTTTGTATGCGATTTTATTTTTTCTTCAGCTGACGCACCACGTCGATGACCGTGCCGTCGCGCCATTCGATGACGCCGACGATCCGGTCGGTGGTCTCGACGGGATCCATGGGGCCGGACATCCGCCTGGCCTTGTCGGCCAATTCGTCCATGGAGATTACCGGCGCGTCCCGGATCCCCCGGCACGCCTCGACCAGGTCGGCGCGGCGAGGATTGACGGTGATGCCGTATTCCGTGACGACGGCGTCGACGCATTCGCCGGGCGTCGTCACCGAGTAGACTGTGTCGGTGACGCAGGGGATGCGGCCGCGCAGCAGCGGCTGGGCGATGATCGTCAGCTTGGCGCCGGCCGCCGTGTCCTGATGGCCGCCGATGCCGTGCAGCAGCGCGCCGTCGGCTTCCGTGTTGACGTTGACGTTGAAGTCGCGGTCCACTTCCGTGGCGCCGAGAATGACCACGTCGAGCATGTTGACCGCGGCCCCCCGGTTCCATGGATTGGCGTACATGTCGGCGGAAATTTCCACGTGCCGCGGATCCTCGGCGATGGATTTGACCGCGCCGAGGTCGAAGGACTGCACGTCGAGCAGCTTGTCGACCAGCCCCTCGCGAAGCAGATCGACGAAATAGCTTGTGATGCCGCCCAGGCCGAAACTGCCCTTGATGCCTTTTCTGAGCATGGCCTCCTTCATGAACGCCGTCACGGCGAGGGCGATGCCGCCGGCGCCGGTCTGGAAAGAAATCCCGGATTGGAAGTACGGGCTCGCTTCGATCAGTCTGGAAGCGTAGCGGGCGATGAGCAGCCGCAGCGGATCTCTCGTCACCTTGGTGGTGCCGGAGACGATGCCCGCGGGATCGCCGATGCTGGGGACCGCGACGACGAAGTCGGCGCAGGTCTGGTTGATCGAGATCGGCGCGTTGGGATAGGGCACGAGGTTGTCGGTGACGGCGACGACGCAGTCGGCGTACTGACAGTCGGTGAAGGCGTAGCCCAAGGACCCGCAGGCCGAGGGGCCCTGCACGCCGTTCATGTTGCCGTAACGGTCGCACGACGGCGCGGCCATGAAAGCCACGTCGATATGCACGTCGCCGCACATGATGGCGCGCGGGCGGCCGCCGTGGCTGCGCAGCACTGCGGGCGCCCCGAGTCCGCCCGCGGAGATGAGCTGGCCGATGGGGCCGTTGACGGATCCCCAGATGTGGGCGATGACGCCTGATGTGATATGGTCGATCAGATGCCTGTGCACGCCGAAAAGCGCCGTGGGAAAGATGGTCAGGTCGCGGATGCCCATTTCCGCGCAGGCGTCGATCACCTGATTGACCACGGAGTCGCCGTCGCGCAGATGATGGTGGAAGGAGATGGTCATGCCGCTTTTCAGGCCGGACGCGGCGATGGCGGCTTTGAGACCGGGCAGCACCTTGTCGGTGCGGTCGGCGTTGGTGACGCGCAGACGCGGGCCGACGACATTGCCCGACGGCTGAAGGACGAAAGCGCCGCGATAGGGTTTGACTTTTCCGTATCCTTCGATAAAGGCGGGGATGTCCCGTCCCAGTGCGTTGAGAGGCATGGCTATTCGTCCTCCTTTTCCAGGCCGGCCTTGACGAGAATGTAACGGGCGCGCTTGACCACGGGAACGTCGACCATCCGCCCGTCAACGGACACCGTGCCGAGGCCGCGCGCGCGGGCGTCCTCGGCCGCGGCGATGATGCGCTGCGCCTTCTCGATCTCCTTTTCCGAGGGCGTGAAGATCTCGTGGATGACGGGGATCTGGTTGGGATGGATGACGCTCTTGCCGTCGAAGCCCAGATCCTTGGAAAACTGGGCGTCGCGGCGCAGACCTTCGCCGTCGGTGACGCGGGGAAACATCAGGTCGATGGCGTCCACGCCGGCGGCGCGGGCGGCGATGACGATCATGCGGCGCGACCACTCCAGCTCGGTGCCTTCGGGCGTGCGGCTCGTCTTCAGATCGGCGACCAGATCTTCGCCGCCGGGCAGGATGGCGGTCACGCGCCTGGAAGCCGTGGCGACGTCGTAGGCATGCCAGATCCCGTAAGCCGTTTCGAGGATGCAGAACAGCTTGATGTGCCCCTGCGCGATGCCGTATTTGTCCTCGAGGCGGCTCAGCTCTTCGTCCACGTCCCTGATGACCTGCGGGCTGTCGGCCTTGGGCAGGCGGACGCCGTCGAGGCGTTTGCAGGGAACGACGGCCTCGAGGTCTTTCTTCCAGAACTCCGTGTCGGCGCCGTTGATGCGCACCGTCACTTCCACGCTGCCGAAGTCGCCGCGCTGGAGAAATTTGGAAATCATGATGCGGGCCGCGTCCTTTTCAGAGAGCGCCACGGCGTCCTCCATGTCCATGACGATGCCGTCGGAGCCGAAGAGATGACCGCGCACCAGCATATTGGGATTGTTGCCGGGCAGATAGAGCATCGTGCGGCGCATTATCTCTCACCTCTCAGGCGCTTCACGGCCGTCTCGACGCGCGCTTCCAGCACCACGTCGAGCGCGCCGCGGTCGTTCACGTTCACCGTCAGGTCGTTGGCGCCCAGCGTTTCGAGCGTGTCCCTGACGGTCTTTTCCATGGCGGAGCGGAAGCGGCTGACGCCGCTCCCTTCAAGTTCGACGGCGAGGCCGGAACCGCGGCCGCCTTCGCTGACCGTGACCAGACAGTCCATGGATTCCAACGTGCCCGCGCTTGCAGTTTTCATGCTGTTGCCCTCCTTGGGAAATCGGTTCTGCTTCGAAAAACGACGCCCATCCGTTACAGATCGCAGACGACTCGCCCTTCTTTGCGGGGCAGCGGCGCCGGAACTTTCACGGCCGGGTAGCCGACGGAGACGCTGGCGAAAATGTCCTCCTCGTCGCGGAGCCCCAGCGCCTCGAAAAAGGCGCGCACTTCGGGCGCGCCCGTGAGCCAGTGCGGCTGATTGCTCCAGCAGCCTGCCAGTCCCAGCGCCGAAGCGGCCAGGAGCATGTTTTCGGCGGCCGCGGCGCATTCGGCCATGCTGTTTTCACCCCTTTGCGGGGCCACGGCGCTGATCAGCGTGGGGGCGCGGTGGATAAAATGATAGCCGGGCGTTCGCGCCCGCAGGACGGCCGACTTCATCACGCTGCCGTCGACCGGCTGCCGCGCCGCCAGCTGCCGCTGAATAACCTGGTTGAGCGCCGCCAGCGTCTCCGGTTTCTGGATGACGAAAAAGCGCGTGTTCTGCGAATTCTTGCCCGTGGGCGCGTAAAGCGCCGCTTCGAGAATCTGCCTCAGCTCCTCCGGCGCGATCTGGCGTTCCTGATAGGAGCGGATACTGCGCCGTTCAAGCATGGCGGCGATCACAGCGTTCATATTCTAGTCCCCTTTCCCGGCGAAGTAAACGATCCTGTTATAAAAGGAGCGGCGTCGTCTTTGCTCATATAAAATTCGGCACGAAGAGAACTTCGTGCCGAAAAACTCTTCAGTCGCGGACGTAGACCCAGCCTTCCATGATGCGGCGCGCCGTGCGGTCGAGATTGCCGCTCAGCACGGTATGAGTGCCGTCGGGGTTGTCTTTCAGATCGGCGTAGGCGTCCATGATGCCCCAGGGATGGCCGATGCGGATGTGCGCGGCGTGGTTGTCGGGGCGCTTGCCGCGGCCGCAGACGATCTCGTTGACGATCGTGCCGGGAGTGTTGGCGGCGGTGATGGTGCAGATCGCGCCGGTGCCCATGTAAGCGTCGATCATCTTCATGTTGACCGAGAACAAACGTCCGACCAGGTCGATATCTTTGGCGGAGATGGCCTTGCCGCTGCCGGCCGTGTAATCGACGGGCCGGCGTACGAAAGCGATCTTGGGCAGCGTCTGGCTGTTCTTTCTGGCGTCATCGAGATCTTTGGCGAAGCCCAGCGTGATGGCGCCGGTGCCGCGGATGATTTCGAGGACGCGGCAGATTTCCTGGCAGTTCGGCAAGGCGTTGAACTCCGCCGGAATTTCGGTGCCGGAGACGCCGAAATCCTCCGGATGGACGAAGATCACGGGATTGGCGGCGTCGATGAAGCTGTACTCGTAGGTCGTGCCGTCGACGGCGATGGAGTCTTTGACATGACCGGTCGGCAGCAGCTTGCCGGAGGCCGCTCCCTGAGGCGCCACGAACTTGAGCGTGACTTTTGCGGCCGTACCGGGAACGCCGTCGATGGCGAAATCTCCTTCGGTGACGGTGCGGCCGTCTTTGACGGGAACCTGGGCGACGATTTCCTTCTGCGTGTTGGTGTTGAAGATGTGAACTTCCGTCATGGGCTCGACGGCTTTCACCAGGCCTTCGTCGATGGCGTACGGCCCGACGGCGGATGAGATGTTGCCGCAGTTCATGGTCTTGCCCACGATCGGCGCCGTCACGTCGACCTGGCCGAACGAGTAATCCACGTCGATGCCGGGACGGCTGCTTTTCTTGATCACGGCGACCTTGCTGGTGGACGTGCTGGCGCCGCCCATGCCGTCGATCTGGCGGCGATCCGGCGAACCGAAGGCGGAAAGAATCACCTTGTCGCGTTCCGCCACGTCCTGCGGCAGGTCCTCGTCGCGAAAGAACACCGCCTTGCTCGTGCCCCCGCGCATATAGACGCAGGGAATCTTTCTGTTGGGCTTGTAGTCGGCCATCGTAAAGCTTCCTTTCTTATCCGCAATTTTTGAGATAGAATGTTTTTGGGAATGTGCAAATTTTATTTGCGAGGTGAAGCGTCGTGCTGAACAATTACAACTATTTCATCACTCTTGCCGAAGAGAAGAACATCTCCCGCGCCGCGGAACGGCTGTTTATTTCCCATCAGTGTCTGAGCAAATATCTGAAAAACCTCGAGCAGGAATACCGCGTCACGTTTTTTGAGCGCTCTCCCAGGCTGAAATTGACGGTAGCCGGAGAAGCCATGCTGAACATGCTGCGCCAAGTCCAGTTTCTCGAAAGGAACCTGGAAAGCCAGCTCGACGACATCCGCCAGTCCAGAAGGGGAATCATTCGTCTGGGAACGACCGAGGGCGCTATCGGATTCTGTTCCCCGATCTGCTCGCTCAATATAAGAAACTTTATCCCGAAGTGAGACTTGACGTGCATTATGCAAACTCGGAAGAATTGGCTAACGGGTATTCTCAGAAATGATTTTGATATTGTGATTATGAATAAAACCTTTGTTAATCTTTCTGAGTTTGAAATTCATCCGTTGCTTGATGAAAAACTTTATCTCGTCATCTCAGACAATATGTTGGCACAATATTTCTCTGGCCAATATCCTGAGTGTAAGTGTCGTTTTCAAAAGGAAGGCGTCAATCTTGCTGAATTTCAGGATGTTCCGTTTGTTTTGAATAGAAAGACCTTTAATTCAAGAATCTCTTTAGACGCGTATTTGAAAGCTCATGATTTGTGTTTGAAGTGCGTAATGGAACTTACACAGTTAGATGTTCATTTTCAGCTTTCTGCCCAAGACTACGCGGCGAGTTTCTGCTGGACGATGTACATACCAACAATACTTCAAATGAACAAGCTGCATCCTGAACATTATCTGAATATCTATTCAATTTGTGATGCAGAGATCACCAATCAGTTTGTCTGTGCTTTCCAGAAAAGGAAATTGCTCCCACGGTATGGCTGGGATTTAATTCAGCTGATAAAAAACACATGCAGTCGTTACTGTAATCCGGTACTGGGGTAAGAAACGGGACAATATTTTGTCCCGTTTCTTATTAGAAAATGACAAACTTATAGCGAATTATAACCCCGGTAACTATAAGCGTGATTCAGGAATGAAAACCGAGCCGTCAAGAATTTGACGTGCTGTACGATAGACTCCGCCGGAGATGATTTGGCCTTTCCTTTCATCAGTAATAACTTCCATAGGGCCGTAAGGCATGCCAATCAACAGTGTGTCGCTTTCGCGAGCGCGTTTACTCATTGCTTCGTAGACTAATGTCCCCGGGATTTTAGAAGCTGCACCGGTACATATAGCACCGGTAACCATATAGGCACGGTGCATTTTCTGCATGGAACAGAGACGGGCGGTGATATCTACGTTCTCTTTCTTTATCAGGGCGCCCTCAGGGTTTTTATAATCCTGAGGTTCGCTTACAAATCCGATTTTAGGATAGGCTGGACTTGTAGACGTAGCGAGTGAACGATCTTTTACGATCCCAATCATTTCTGCGGCAATGCTTCGGATTGACTCAATCAGTTTAAGAACCTCGGGCATGCTTTCTACTTCGGTAGGAAGTTCAGTGCCTTTTAATCCAATTTCGTTGGGCTTTAGGAATACGACTGGATTACCGGCATCAACGATGGAAACAGTAAATCTGCCATGTCCAGAGACTTCAATAATATCCTTGACATTGCCAGTGGGCAGTAACTTACCGGTGATTGAGCCGGAAGGTTCAAAGAACTTAACTATAAGGCGGGCCCCTGTTCCTGGGACACCGGGAATACGGTAGTCTCCATTGGAGAGCGCTCGCCCGTCTCTTACGGGATAGGTGACGTGAATGATTTTATCGGTGTTGGTGTTATAGATGCGCACCGTTGTTTCTGGTTCAACTGGTTTGAGTAAGTTATTGTTGATGGCAAAAATTCCTACTCCAGACGAAAGATTGCCGCAATTCCCTTTCCAGTCTACGATAGCTTTGTCAACGCTTACTTGCCCAAATGTGTAATCAACATCGGCATCCTCTCGGTTTGAAGGGCCAATAATGCAGACCTTGCTGGTCAGCGAATTGGCGCCGCCAAGTCCGTCGATTTGGCGTTGATCTGGAGATCCGAATGCGGCCAGGATGACTTTATCACGCATAGGCCCGGGGGCGGGCAGGGAATTCTCAAGAAAATAAATGCCCTTGCTAGTACCACCGCGGATGATGGAACAGGGAATGGTAAAAGCTTCTCGATACATAACTGATTCCTCCTAAATGGCAAGAGCCCCCTGAGAAAGACTCACAAAACGAAACTACTAGATTGCGCAGCAGTTAAGTGTGTTTAAGATGTTGGGACGACTAGATATCCTTGGAACACGAGCAATCTATATCAATGAGGCCTATTAAGAGCCAAAAAGAGAATTCTCGGAGCTATTGGCATTGGCGTCGCTGTTTGTCCCTTCCCCAAAAGGCTGCTATGAACGGGAAAAGTAATCGCTGGACGGGTATGGTAGATCAGCAGGTCCCTTTCTATTTAGCAAGACCAATTGCTTTGACGAGGACAGACATATCTTCATGGCCTTTCATGAGAACCTTGGTGAATTCCTCGCTGTTGGCGTAGACTTGCGGCTCGCCGAGCTTCTTGGCTCGCTCTTGATACTCAGTGGAAGCGATGATCTTGGCAAACGCTTCTTCAAGGTACTTACGGATCTCCATGGGCACATCCTTATGGCAAAACACACCACGCCAACTGGTCACAAGCGCGGGATAGCCTTGTTCATCAAACGTAGGAACGTCAGGTAGTTCTTCAAGGCGCTTCAAGCCGACCACGCCAATGACTTTCATTTGACCCGCCTTGACGTTCTCGCTGAGCGCGGGGAAAAAGGAACTGATTGCAGTGACATGACCGCCAAGCACATTGGCGATTCCAGGAGCAGTGCCCTTGGCGGGGATGTCCTTGGTTACATTAGCGATACCCATTTGATAAATGGCGTTGGCACCCTGAATGTGAAGGCTGCTGCCGACGCCGGGATGACTCCACGAGAACTGTCCTGGATGAGCTTTGGCCCACTCTACCATTTCTTTGGCATTATTGAACGGGGCGTCGGCACGCACGGCAAGCACCGAAGCAACGTCAGAACACTGGGCAACGCCGACGAACTCATCGGTCTTGTAACCAACCTTACCGAGAAGAGGAGCGGTGGGAAGCGACAGCGTCGCGTAAAGAATAGTATAGCCGTCTTTAGGAGCCTTGGCGACATAAGTTGTGCCAATTGCGCCGCCTGCGCCGGGTTTACAAACGATCTCGAGGGGCTGACCGAGGAACTTCTCCGCGCCGGGAGCGAGTATCTCTGCTGCTAGGTGCGTGCCGCCACCGGCAGCGTAGCCAACGACCATCGTGATCGGCTTGGTGGGGTAGGCTGCTACGGTTGCCGAAGCGCCGAGCGCTAGAATGCAGACAAACACAAACGCCATTTTCTTCATCAATTTCATTGAACTGCACCTCCGTAATGATTCGGACTTTTTAGCCCATAGGCGGCCGTGCACAATGCTGGCCATGTGTTCGTAATTGTTACGCTGCCTTTTTCTATTTTCTTGAACGGTACGCAAAGTAATAGAACGAGATGAGTGTCAGGGCCAGTAACCCTGCACAGATTGGTTTCTGGATGAACGTCATGTAATTGTTACCTGAAATACGCAGTGCGAGACGAAAATTAAGTTCCGCCTCGGGACCAAGGACAAACGCAATAATGAACGGTGCCAGCTGAAACTTGTAACAACGCAGGATATAGCCGAGCAAGCCGAAGCCCAACATCATAAAACAGTCGAACAAATTGCTGCGTACTGAGTAGGTCCCCACGATGCAGAGAATGAACACGCAGGGAAAAAGAATTGATTTACGAATCTTGACGATGCGCACAAACAACGGCAAGAAGATCATACCGAGAAAAAGGACTGCGATACAGGAGAGGATCAACGATACGTAGATCATATACACGTCGTTGATATGTTGTGTGAACAGAAGAGGCCCCGGCTTAAGTCCATGGGCGATGAACGCACCTACGAGAATGGCCGTGACCACATCGCCTGGAATGCCTAGCGCTAACATGGGGACGAGAGCCCCTCCGCAGACACCGTTGTTGGCTGACTCGGCCGCAGCGACGCCGCCGATGATGCCGGTACCGAACTGCTCAGGATACTTCGAACGGCGCTTCGCTTCTGCATAGGCGAGGAATGAGGCTGTGCTGCCGCCAACGCCGGGAAGAACGCCAATGAATGTACCGATGATACCGCTAATGAGGATATTCCACTTTTGGCTCCAGTATTCGCCAAACGTGAGACGATCACTTGACACATTGAGTAGCTTGGTAGGCTCGTTCAGGATTGTATTGCCGGAGCGTGGTTGCATCATTAGCTCGGACATGGCGAATATGCCGATGAATACGGAAAGCAGAGTGAAGCCATCGAACAACTCGAAAATACCGAATGTCAGACGCTCGGTACCGACAACAGGATCCTGTCCGACGCTGGCAGCCAGAAGTCCCAGTGTGGCCGCAACAAGTCCCTTGAGCAGGTTGTCGCCACATACGCCGGCTATCAGCGTCAGTGCCAGCTCCATGATGCCGAAATATTCGGCTGGGCCGAACTGGATCGACAGATTGGCCAGTGACTTGGCCAGGCAGATGAGGATGATACTGGAGATCAGGCCGCCACTGCATGAGGCAGTTAAAGCCATACCAAGCGCCTTGCCAGCTTTGCCATTGTTCGCCATCTGATAACCGTCGAAGGCGGTTGCAGCTGCACTAGCTGTGCCCGGAGTATTAATGAGAATAGCTGAGATCGATCCGCCATACATTGCGCCTTGATATGCACCGATTAGCATCATGATCGCATAGCTGGGAGGCAGGTAAAGCGACATGGGCAACAATAGGGCAATCGTCATGCTCGGGCTGATGCCGGGAAGCGCACCGCCGATGATGCCGCAGAAAGAGCCACCGACAAGGAAGAGAACGTTTTTCAGAGTGATAGTTCCTAATACCACAGTGAGAGTCTCCATTTTAGAGACCCCCTAACGCCCACGTAGGGAAGTGGATCTTGAAGATCTTACTGAAGAGCAGGAAGACGATGATCACAAATGTCGACGAGGTCACAAGCCCAATGATATATTTACGGTAACCGAAGAAGAGCATCATCACTGGCAGTATAATGAGCGAGGCAGCAAGGAAACCAATATAGCCCATGGCGAATAGGTATAATCCTGCCAGCACAAGGAATGCAAGCTGCGTTCTGTTGCTCCAGATGCCCGAGAGAATCTCAGCGAGGATGAATCTCTGCCCGTCTTTCAGCGCAACAAAGAAAGCGATAACGGTGAACGTCAGCCCTAACCAGACTGCCATTAGCGGCCAAAACAGGGGCGAAACCTCATACCCTTCTGAGCTCTCGACGAATTCGTAGATCGTCGGTATCATCCCGACACAGAACAGGAAAATGCAGAAATAGCGTGTTGTATCGTTCTTTTTCACGTGAGTATCACCCTTTCATGCACGTTTGTACAGTGGCTATTTTTTCGTCGTCCGCTTCTTCATATACCCAAACAGCCCCCCCGCCTCCATGATCTCGTGCTCGAGGTCGCTGACGGCGTCGCCGTGAAATTCCTGGCCGCTGGTCAGATCACGGATGGAACCGGTGTCGAGGTCGACTTGCAGCTGATCGCCGTTTTTGATCCGGCCGTTGTGGATAGCGTCGGACAATCCTTTGACGAACAGCACGGGATAGCCGTTGTTGATGGCGTTGCGGTAGTAAATGCGCGAGCAGGTTTCGGCGAGGACGCAGGGGATTCCTGCGTATTCGAGGCAATAGACGGCGTGCTCGCGGCTGGATCCGCAGCCGAAGTTCTTGCCGGCGACGACGAAGTCGCCCGGTCTTGCCTCTTTGGCGAAGTTCTCCTGCCCGGGATAGTATTCGAAGGCGTACTGGGGCATCTGCCTGGGGTCGGTCTCGGCCAGGTATTTATTGTGATAGATCAGGTCGGTGTCGACGTTGTCGTCGAAAACCCAGGCGCGTCCGGTCAGTTTGCTCATGTTCATTCCTCCCGTCCAAGAATGTCGCGGGGGTCGGTAATGCGGCCGCGGACGGCGCTGGCCATGGCGGTCATGGGGCTGGTCAGGTAGGTGTGGCTGCCTTTGCCGACTTTGCCGATAAAATTGCGGTTGTTGGTGGCGATGCCCACGTCGCCCGAGGGCATCGCGCCGTAGTGTTCGGCGGTGCAGAGGGCGCAGGTGGGATTGGTGAAGACGATCCCGGCTTCGAGGAAGGCCGCGGCCAGCCCGTTTTTGATGCACTCGAGCTGCACTTCCGTGGTGCTCGGCGTGATGATCACGCGCGTTCCGGGATCGACGGCGCCGCCGCCGGCCATCAGCACGTCGTAGGCGGCTTTCATGTCCTCGTAGCGGCCGTTGGAACAGGAGCCGATATGCACCTGGTCGATATGGACGCCGGCCACTTCGCGAACCGGCTTGACGTTGTCGGGAGCGTCGGGGCACGAGGCCAGCGGCTCCAAAGCGCTGACGTCGTAGCGAAGCGCCCGGCAGTACGCGGCGTCGGGATCGGCGGAAAGGGTTTTGACGCGTTCGACGACTTCCTGTCCGGCGCGTTCGACCAGCCAGTCGAGCACTTCGCCGCTGGGCATGATCAAAGGCACTTTGCCGCTCATCTCCGTGACCATGGAGCAGAGGGTGATGCGCTCGGCCAGCGTGGCGTTGTCGATGGTTTCGCCGGTAAATTCGACGGCGAGGTAGTCCATGCCGTTGGCGCCGAGGTCGCCGACGATTCTCGTCAGCAGGTCGCGCATGCATACGCCCCTTGGGAACGAGCCGGTCACTTCGATCTTCATGGTCTCGGGCACTCTGAACCAGGCCGTGCCGTTGATGTAGGAGGCGGCGACGTCCGAATTGCCGACGCCGGTCGCGAAAGCGCCGACGCCGCCCAGCAGGTTCATGTGGCTGTCGGTGCCGAGCACGACGTCGCCGGGCTTGATCAGGCCGGCTTCGAGCATGACGTGCTGGCCGACGCCGTGATTCACGTCGAAAAGATGTCGAATGCCTTGTCGCTTGGCGAACTCGCGGATGATCTTCTGATTGTTGGCGACTTTTTCTGAATGGGCCGGCGCCTGCAGGTCAAACGTGTAAGCGACTTTGTCCGGATTCCAGACTTTGGCCTCCTTGCCCATCTCCTTTTCAAACTGGAGCACGCAGTTGGCGCCGCCGAAATCACGGGCGGACGCCAGATCCACACGGCACCAGACGCGTTCGCCCACCCGGACCGGGAGGCCCGCCGCGCGCTCCATGATTTTTACGATGCAAGTCTTTCCCATTATGATGGAGTTCCTTTCATTTCATATTTTTAGATCGATTGATAAGAAGCAGCACGCGCTGATCGTCTGATAAGGCCTCTTTATTGATAGTCAAAATTTATCACGATTGAAGCTGAGAGAGAAGCACATAAATTTTATATGGGTGCATCTTTTGGTTGCTAAGAGGCAAAATATTCTGGAAACAGCTTAATGGTACCAGCGAAAAGTTCAACGAAAACGCTTTTTGCGGTGCAAGAAAATTTTGCACGAGGGGAGATATGTTTTGCTTTGCAACGGCGGCCTTTCTTTAATAAAATGTAACAAATTTTGTTAAAGGAGCGCTGCCCCATGAACAGCTCAGAACACCCCTTCGCGTTTGCCATGCCCGAAAACGCGTGCAATGCCCATCTGCACATCATTGACCCCGCTTTCCCCAACGACGGCAAGGCCGAGGCCCAGCGCGGCACCGTGGCGGAGTACAAGGCGGTCGCTGCGGCGCTGAAGCTGCCCCGTGCCGTCTTCGTCCAGGCCAAGCCCTTCGGCACCGATAACGCGTGTCTGCTCGACGCGATCGAGAAATTCGGGGCGAAAAACGCCGTCGGCATCGCCGTGGTGAATAATTCTGTCACCGACGCGGAGCTCGAACGCCTCAACGCCGGCGGCGTCAAGGGACTGCGCTTTTCCGTGTGGAACCCCAAGAACGCCGTCGTCTCGTTCGACGACTGTCCGCCGCTGTCGGAACGCTGCGCTGACATGGGCTGGAACATGCAGCTGCACATGAGCTCGCAGCAATACCTCGAGCATGCCGACGTGATCCGCAAATTAAAAGGAAAGATTGTCATCGACCACATGGGACGTCTCGACCCCGCGCTCGGCGTCAAGGACCCCGCGTATCGATTTATCTGCGGGATGATCGATCGCGGCGCCACGTGGGTCAAACTGTCCGGCGCCTACCTGAACACCGTCACTGGCCGCCCCTGGAACGACGCTACCGCCACGGCCGTCGAGCTGGCCAGGTTCGCGCCCGAGCGCGTCGTCTGGGGCAGCGATTGGCCGCATGTCACCGAAAAGGTCAAGCCTGACGAGACTGAGCTGACCGAGCTGATCGCGACGTGGTTCCCCACGGAGAGAGCGCGCAGGCTGGCGCTGGCCGATAATCCTGCCGAGCTGTACGAGTTTAAATAAGTGGCTATATTTGTTCAAAAAAACTTTTTGTATGGTAATATAACACGGATTTGTGCTCCCCCTCGCGCGTATAACTTCTCACGGTGCGAGGGGGGGTGTATATTATGTTGGAAGCGGTCAAAAAACAGAGAGCTTCTTGAAGAATGCCGAGTCTGCGCTTGACGAAATTTCATGAAACGTGCTAGTATGAAAATATTACAATGGTTTATTAAACCATTATACGGTACTTGCTAAATGGAATAAAAACAGGAACGTTCTTTATCGAGAAAATGGCGGCACAGGACTCGAAATGGGGGAAAAATATGAACGAAACGGGAAGGACAGTTGTTGAGCAGATCTTTTTTGAGCGTAGCGGCCACGAGGCAAGAGCAGGGCAGATCGTCATTGCCCCTGTCGATCTTCTGATGGCCAGCGACACGACAGGCCCCATGACCATCAAAGCGTTTGAAGGAATGGGCGGCGAAAAGGTCTTTGATCCTGCAAAAGTTGCTTTGGTCATCGATCACGCAGCTCCGCCTCCAAATCAAACGATTGCCAATCTGCATGTGCTCATGCGGGATTTTGCCGGGAAGTATGGCGTGAGGTTCTACGAATCTGGCGAGGGGATCTGCCATCAGCTTCTGCTGGAATCAGGACTTATCAGAAGAAAAATGATCGTCCTCGGCGCTGATTCACATACCTGTACTTACGGCTGCCTCGGTGCTTTTGCGGCTGGTGTAGGAGCGACCGATCTGGCTGCGGCCATGCTGACTGGTCAGTCCTGGTTTAAGGTCCCCGAGACGATCAAGATCATTATCAGCGGAAAACTGCAGAAAGGGGTCTTTGCCAAGGATTTGATCCTTTACGTGATCAGGGAGCTGGGCGCCGGCGGCGCAATCTATAAGAGCGTCGAATTTTACGGCGACACGCTAGAGACGCTCTCGCTGTCGTCGAAAGCAACGATTGCCAACATGGTTTCCGAAATGGGCGGCAAGAACGGTTTTATCTGTGATTCGTCGACCGGTATCGCTTCCGAACCTGGCGCGACATTCTGCAAAGTTGTTGAAATTGATGCATCGAAGATCGAACCGCAGATCGCCTGTCCGCACTTCGTTGATAACGTGTGTTCCGTATCCAGGCATGAGGGGATGAAGATCAATCAGGTCGTCCTCGGCAGCTGCACGAACGGACGCCTTGAGGACCTTCATGTTGCCGCTGGCATCCTCAAAGGAAAACACGTCGATCCGACGGTACGCTTTTATATCTTCCCTGCCTCGCAGAAGACGCTACTCACTGCTGCCGAAGACGGTACCGTTGCTGCGCTTGTCGCTGCCGGTGCGGTGATCATGCCTTCAGGATGCGGCATCTGCGTGGGTACCCACATGGGTGTGCCTGGCGACGGCGAAGTTGTCCTTTCGACGACCAATCGCAATTTCTGCGGCAGAATGGGCAACAACAAAGCGTTTGTCTATCTCTCATCTCCCGCAACGGCGGCGGTTTCCGCTCTGACGGGACGTCTGACTGACCCCAGAAAGGAAGTGTAGCTCATGCTTCTTGACGGAAAAGTCCTGAAGTACGGCGATGATGTCAACACAGACCTGGTCATTGCCGGAAAATACACTAAGACGCTTGATTTCAGCTCCCTTGCCATGCACGCGATGGAAGACCTTGATCCGGATTTTAAAGACAGACTAGAGAAAGGCGATTTTGTTGTGGGAGGGGAAAACTTCGGCTGCGGCTCGTCACGCGAGCAGGCCCCAGTGGCGCTGAAAGTGGCGGGCGTTGGCTGTGTTGTCGCCAAATCATTCGCACGCATATTCTACCGCAACGCTGTCAACATCGGCCTGCCCCTGATCGAGTGCGATACAAGGAAAATTGAAGATGGCGATCATCTCGTATGCGAGCTTGGCGGCGGAAGCATCACTGACATCACGCAAGGGATCGAAATCCCCATTGAACCTCTGCCGGAAGTGATGATCCAGATCCTCGGCGAGGGCGGGCTTGTGCCGTACATGAAAAAGCACAAAAAGTACGAACTGTAATACTGAACAGGAGGTTGAACATCAAGATGAAAAAGAGTACCCGACTTCGTGAACTCCTCAAAAAAAGACAAGCGCTGGTTGTTCCCGGTGCGCATGACGTGCTTTCCGCACGTCTGATCCAGAAGTACGATTTTCAGGCGGCGCAGGCAAGCGGTTTTGGACTTGCCGCGACGATGCTCGGCTTGCCGGATATGGCATTTCTCTCGTTCGGCGAAATGTTGGAACTGACACGCAACATCGCCAACGCGATCGATATACCTCTGATGGGCGACGCAGATACAGGCTTCGGCAACTCGGTCAACGCCATGTTCGTCACGCGCAAGTACATCGAGGCGGGGTGCGCCGGAATGAATATCGAGGATCAGGCGTTCCCCAAGCGCTGCGGACATCTCGAGGGCAAGACGATCATCCCCATGGAGGAGATGGTGCTCAAGGTCAAAGCCTGCAAGGAAGTTCGCGACTCTATTGATCCAGATTTCATCATCAACGCGAGAACCGACGCGATCGCCGTAGAGGGCATTGACAAGGCGATCGAGCGCGGCAACGCCTATATCGAGGCCGGAGCTGATATGATCTTCGTCGAAGCGCCCCGGACGGCGGACGATATTTGCCGCGCGGTGAAGGAGATACACGGTCTGGTCAGCATCAACTTTATGGATATGGTTTCCGGCGGCAAGACGCCGCTGCTGCCTCTGGAGGAGATGCGCAAGATCGGCGTGGCCCGTATCAGCGTGCCTGTTGGCCTGCTGTTCTCCGCGGTGAAAGGCATGACGAGGTATCTGGAAGCGCTCAGTAGCGGTACCTCGCAGGGACGTTCTGAGCTGGTGACACCGATGGCGGATTATAAGGAATTGATCGGCTTCAACGCGTTCCGTGAACTTGAGAAGAAATATCTGCCGAAGTTTGTAGACAACAACAATTAGCGGCTGATAATCAAGAAGAGGCTGTCTCAAAAGTCATCGAGAAGATGACCAAGAGAGAGCCTCTTTCATTTTTAGAGCGGCATGAAGCTGACAGACAGGGTAACAGAGCTTATACTAGATCGTGTTCACGCTAAATTGCATCTACAATCATAGCAAAGTAGATGAATCCACAGAACAGCACGTCAAGCTTATCGTAACGGGTAAATATTTTCCGAAATCGCTTAAGACGCAGGGAATATCGCTCTATCTCATTGCGTTGCTTTATCATACTCCCATGGATCTTTGCGGTTCGATTTGGGAGGAACAACCGGAGAATACCCCTTCTCCATCGCTTTCTTCCGCATACTCTCTCCCTCGTAAGCTTTGTCCATCAAGATGTTTTTTTGCTCTGGGACTCTTGTGATCTTGTCAAGCAGAGCTGGGCCTTCCGGCGAGTCATGGGCTTCTCCTCCGGAGAGCGCGAAGCTGACAGCCGATCTGTCAGTTGCGGTGACCATATGAATCTTCGTTGTGAGCCCGCCTCTCGATCTTCCAATGGCCTGTCTTCCTCTTTTTTTAAAGCGCCTGTCCCGTTGGGATGAACCTTTGCCGATGTGCTGTCCAGGCAGATCGATTTGACCTTTATGCGAATAATGTTCTCCACCTGCAACGCTTCGAACAGGCGCTGTAAAACGCCGTTTTTGCTCCACCTGCTCATGCGTACATAAATCGTATGCCAGTTTCCATAGGATTTCGGCAATGCCCTCCATTTACAGCCGTTTTCCGTGACATACAGTATCGCATTGATCAGTTGGAGATTGCTCATGCTCACATTCCCGCGCTGACGGGGCAAGTGCTTTTCAATTCGATCATATTGTCCTTTCGTAATTTCCATATGCACATTATAGATTTCTATTGTGCAGTTGTCTATTAGTGTGAACACGCTCTAGAAATATGCGAAAATTCAAACCCTATACAATGAACCAAATGTATCTTTTGCCGCCATCATATGAAGATCTCGTACCTGCAGAACACCTTGTCAGAGTTGTCAATTCAGTCATCGACAGCCTGGATCTGAACAAGCTGTACAGCAGGTATAAAGAAGCAGGCTGCCCGGCCTACCATCCGCAGATGATGCTGAAAGTTCTACTCTACCCCTATACTCAAAAGACTTATTCATCTCGTCAGATTGCTAAAAGCCTTCGCGAGAACGTCAATTTCATGTGCTTGCCGGAGACCAGAAGCCCGATTTTCGCACTGTCAGCCGTTTCCGAGCTGACATGAAAGAGATCATCGAAGAAGTCTTTTATGCCGTGATCAAGCTCCTCATCAAGAATAGCTATATCAAACTGGAGAACTACTTTCTCGATGGCACCAAGATTGAAGCGAACACCAATAAATACACCTTCACGTGGAAGAAGAACGTCATCAGATATGATAGGAAACTGGATGAAAAGGTTCGCCTTCATCTGAAAGAGATCGACCGGATCACAGCAGAAGAAAACACCATCTATCAGGATGCCGATCTGGAAGAGACAGGAGAAAACGCCGAACGCATCACAAGCGAGCAAGTCAAGTCCATTACCGAAGAGATCGAGAAAAGACTTCAGGATAAAGTTTCGGAGAAGGATACAAATACAGACCAGAACAAAGCGATACACAGGAAACTGAAAAAAGCCCTCAAAGAATTCAAAGACGATAGAGTTCCCCGCAAAGAGAGATACGAACACGACCTGGAAGTCTTCGGTGAAAGAAACAGCTATTCCAAAACCGACCATGACGCAACCTTCATGCGCATGAAAGAAGATCATATGCTGAACGGTCAGCTGAACCCCGGATACAACGTTCAGATCGGAACAGAGAATACCTACATCGTCGGCTACACCATCCCTCCCAATCCCACCGACACCAAGACCCTCATCCTCCATCTTGAACACGTTGAAGAACAGCTGGGAAGACTGCCGCATACAGTCATTGCCGATTCAGGCTACGGCAGCGAAGAAAACTACGAATACCTGAAACAGCACGGCTGCAAAAGCTGCGTCAAATACGGGACCTATCACAAAGAACAGACGAAGAAATACCAGAACACCCCATTCCTGGCAGACAACATGCCATACGATCCTGAAAGCGACAGCTATACCTGCCCCAACGGGAAGAAACTGGAACACGTCGGCAATTGTAAATACACGACAGAAGCCAGCTATCAGGCAAGGCGAGACATCTATCGCTGTGCCAACTGCGGCGGCTGTTCATATGTAGAATAGTGTACAGAAGGCGAACGGCGAAGCACCCAGGTTTCCCATCGTCTGAATGAACTAAAACGGGAAACACGAGAAAACCTTTGCTCCCCGGAGGGAAAGACACTTGCTGCACGCAGAAGCAGCGAAGTGGAACAAACCTTCGACCGGATCAAAGGCTGTTGGGCGTTCCGGCGCTTTTTGCTGCGCGGGATCGGAAAGGTCAAAATCGAATGGGGATTGCTCGCAATTACCCACAATATAACAAAAATAGCACTGGAAGGGTAAAACTTCCGGTGCTATTTTTCTCATTTGTTGACTTTCTCTGATAAATGTTACTTCAAATGCCTAGGTCCTGCATGTTTGATCGCTTTTTACAATGACCTGTTTTGAGACAGCCTCGTCTTGTATTTGGAAAGCAGGAGAGTATTTATTCTGGAATGTGCCCCATAGCGAGAGAAATCTTTTTCGCACCGGCGACAACTTCGGCAAGGACTTTCTGAATCTCTGCTTCATCGTAGCGGGCTGAGGCACCAGAAATGGCAAAACCGGCTATAACATTGCCGTCTGCCCCGTAGATAGGTGCTGAAATAGCAATAGCTCCGGCAAGACGGTTGCCGATTGAGACGACGTAACCATTTTTACGGATTGTGTCAAGCTCTGCAAGCGCGTTGTCGATGCTGGTGCCGAGTGAATTTTGGTTTTCGCGCAGGATGCGTTCCTGCTGCACATGCGGCAGATAAGCCAGCAGCAGCTTGCCGCTACCGCCGCGATACAGCGGCAGCCGCTTGCCTACAGGGATCACGTGACGCAGGGTACGTACACTGTCGATTTTTGTGATGCAGACACGTGAGTCGTCGATCACGACGTTGACCTCTACAGATTCGAGGGTGCGCTGCGCACACTCGCGCATGGTTGGCTGGGCGATGCTGATCAGATCTATGTCTGCCTCGACGACATGACCGAGGCGGAACAGAACGTTGCCAAGCCGGTACCCCGTTCCGGATTGATCTTTTTCCATGAATCTTTTCTTTTCCAGCGATGCGACCAGCCGGACGACTGTTGTCTTGGGCAGACCGCTGGCGTCCATGAGATCGTTCAGCGTCAGGCGGCGGCAGCTGTGATTGAAGCACTCCAGGAGCGACAGAGCGCGTTCGACGGAACGGACAGAATTCTTAGAAAGATTGCTTGTTTTCATGCTGCACTTCCTGTCTTGATCCTCTGCAGAAAACACTGCGCGAGGAGAAATGATGTTCGGAGTAGAACGCGAATTATTTTACACATGAAATGTCATCGTGTCATTCTTTAGTCAAATAAAAAGCAGGCGATCTGTTTTTAGGTCACAAGACGGACCGCCCGTCGGCTTATTTGTCCCGTTTTGCGCGCAGCGCGTTGAATACCGGCCACAGTAGCGACAGCACGATCATCGTGAAGATGACCTTCGAGATTGTGCTCTGTACAAAAATGCCGTAACTTCCGCCGGAGATCATCAGCGCCTGATGGAAGCCGCGCTCCATCATAGAACCGAGGATGAGCGGCAGCAGCAGACAGATGATGGGGTAGCGCAGGCGGCGCATCACGAAGCCGACGACGCCGAAGATGAACGCAACGATCACGTCGCCCATGCTGGTGCGCAGCGAATACGCGCCGATGAAGCACAGGCTCGTGATGATCGGCGTGAGCACGCTGACGTTGACGACGGTGATCTTTACGAGCATCCGTGCGCAGAGGACGGTGACGAGCAGCATGCAGAAGTTGGAGATGCCCAGCCCGAAGATGAACGTGTAGGTGATCTTTCCCGATTCGGTGAACAGGCCGGCGCCGGGGATCAGTCCGTGGATCATCAGCGCGCCGAGCAGTACGGCCGCCGACGAGCTGCCGGGAATACCCAGCGTCAGAGCCGGGATCAGCGACGTGCAGGTGACGGCGTTGTTCGACGCTTCAGGAGCGACGACGCCTTCTTCGACGCCTTTGCCGAAGTCGGCCGCGTGTTTGGAGTGCGACTTGGCGACGACATAGGCGATGATGTTGGCGGCGCTGACGCCGATGCCCGGAAGCGCGCCGATGCCGGAGCCGATCAGCGTCGATTCCGTCAGCGTCCGCGGGTATTTGAACGTGTCTTTGAACCCCTGCCAGATGCTACCCTGTGCATCCGGGGTGCTGGATATCGTGCCGCCCTTCTCGATCAGCGCGAACACTTCGGAAACGGCAAACAGACCGATGATGGCAGGCAGCAGCTGGATCCCATCTTCGAGATAGGAGATGCCGAAAGAGAAGCGAATGTTTCCCGAGACCGGATCATACCCGATCGTTGCCAGCACCAGTCCGGCTGCTAGAGCGATCAGCCCCTTGAACACCGACTCCTTGAGAATCGTCACGGAGATGATCAAAAACGTGAACAGCGTCAGCAGGAAGAATTCGGCCGGCCCGAAGAGCAGTGAGATGTCCGCCAGCGGCGGAGCCAGGAAGAGCAGGAAGAGCAGTCCGGCAGTACCGCCGACGAACGACGCCATGGCCGAAATGCCGATCGCGTTCAGCCCCTTGCCTTTCTGAGCCAGAGGGTATCCGTCGAACGCTGTGGCTGATGAAGCCGGTGTGCCGGGAGTATTTAGCAGGATCGCCGAGATCGAACCGCCGTACGTTGCTCCGCAGTACACTGAACCGAGCAGGATCAGCGCTGCGGCGGGCGTCATCCAGAACGTGAACGGCAACAGCAGCGCCATCGTCATCGTCGAGCCGATGCCCGGCAGCGCGCCCATGACGATGCCGAGCGTTGTCCCCAGCAGAGCCATGAAAAGATTGTTTGGCATAAAAGCCTGTGTGATGCCTTCAAGGATCATGTTCAGCCCTCCTGGAACGTTAGAAACCGATCAGGCTTTCAGGCAGCGACACGCTGAAAACCTTGACGAACAGGAAATACATCAGCGCCACATAGCCGACCGTGATGCAGAGGATCAGCAGCGGCTTCTTGTAGTCGGAGAACCACATCACCAACGCCACGAACAGCGCCGTGGCGATCGTGAAGCCGATCAAGTACGTGCCGCCAAGATAGCCGACGAACAGCACGAGCGCGAAAAGTGCCACCTTGGGCGAAATCTTCACGGGTTTGCCTTCTTCCTTTGCCATGAAGATCTGCACCAGACGCACTACGACCAGCGCCAGTGTAGCCGAGCAGGCCATGACCGGGATCAGACGCGAGATTTCGCTGTACTCGAACGAGATGTGCAGAAATAGCGCCGAAAAAGCGGCGATGAAGATGAGAAAGCCTATTTCACATTTTTTTTGGCTGAACTCCAAAGTGATCACCTCAGACAAAAGAAAAAGGGGAGTCTCCCGAAAGAGGCCCCCCGAACAATGCTGTTATTTCTGGCCGATACTCGCCTTCATCGCGGGGATTGCGTCGAGGACTAATTTGTCGACTTCTTCGTACAGAGCGCGGTAAGCGGGGCCGTAGCGCGTATCGATGGAACGCATTGAGGTTTTTGCCCACTCCTTGACAGTGTCGGTGTTCAGCACTTCAGCCAGCGCGTCGGTAAGGACCTTCTGCACATCTTCAGGCGTGCCGGGAGGGCAACATAGGCCGCGAGCGGTGAAGACGAGCACGTTCTTGTAGCCGAGCTCGGCCAGAGTGGGGATGTCGGGATAGGCTGCCTCTCGCTTGTCAGCCAGCACAGCCAGCACGCGCACCTTGCCGTCCTTCAGCATCGGGGCCAGGTCGCCGTAACCGATGATCCAGAAATCGACGTGCCCGCCCAGGAACGCGGCCTTGGAGGGCGCTGTGCCCTCGAACGGGACGATGCTGTGCTTGAAGCCGATGCCGTTTTCAAGCATCACGCTACCCAGGTGTCCGCTGGAACCCAGGCCGGAAACGGCGGTGGAAATTCTCTTGGTCTTGGCAGCCTCGAACAGGTCGTTAAATGTCTTGTAGGGCGAGCTCTCGAGCACGGCGATGAAACGATTCTCGCGGCCGAAGTTGGACAGGAAACCAAACTCGCTCACCTTGAAGCGGGCGTTGTACAGATGCTCCTGGAGCACCGACGCGGGCATGTTGTTGTACACCAAGGTGTGCCCGTCGGGCTTGGCCTTATACATGCGCTCCATGCAGATCTTGCCGCCGGCCCCCGTCATATTCCCCACGACGACGGGAACGCCCAGTTTCTGTTCAAGCATGGGCGCTAGGTAGCGCAACTCGATGTCGCCCGCACCGCCGGCGCTGAACGGGTTGACCAGATGAACAGGCTTGCCATCAGGGAAAACGGCGAAAGCCGAACCGCACGGTAGCACTATGAGCGCAAGCGCCACGGCCAGACTCTTGGTAAATTTCATAAACGCCACCTCCACATAATTATGCCTCTCATGAGGTACTGAATAACGGTTTAAAAAACCGAAACTGTAAAAAGTATATCATAATCTTCCGACCTGTTCAATTAAGTATTATGTATACAAAATTGGTAATTCAATTGATACTCACTCTCGTAAAAGGAAAAGGTGTAAAATAAACTTGAAACATATTTTTTGCTGGCTTGAGAGCGCGTGGCTTTATTATGCGGAGCATGAAGAGGGGAGAACAACCGTGTTTTACGGAAAACTGCCGATCTTGCTGCTGGCCGAGCTGGTGGAGCATCCGTCGGACGCGACGAACGCGCGGATCGCGTCCTACATCCTCACGCACATGGGCGAGCTGCGCGATCTGTCGATCAAAGAGCTGGCCGCTGACTGCTACGTTTCGACCGCGTCGGTGTCGCGCTTCTGCCGCGACATCGGCCTGACTGACTTTGCCGATCTGCGCCGCCTCATCAACAACACGGACCTCAAGTTCGAGATCGCCTCGAACGCCCCTTCGCCTGCCGCGCAGAAGAAGGAATACATCGGCGCGGTCATCGACGCCATCGCACTGGCGCGCGACAGTCTGGACATGAGGATGATCGAGCTGCTGGCGCGCGACATCGAAAAGTTCGATAAAATTTCGGTCTTCGGTCCGCTCAAGGCGGCGACCGCGGCGCTCAACCTGCAGACCAATCTGCTCATGCTCGGCAAGCTGGTCAACACCAGTCTGCGCTATTCAAAGCAGATCGATTATCTGGAAAAAGCCGATGAGAACGACCTTGTGATCATCTTCAGCTATTCCGGCATCTACTTCGGCTACAAGTACAGCCAGAACCGTATCCATCCGAACATCAAGCGCCCGAAGATCTGGTTCGTCACGGGCAATCCGCTCGTGCGCGAGAACGATTACCTCGACTGCGTGATCACGTTCAAATCGAAGCAGGATCAGGCGTCGCACCCGTATCAGCTGCAGATCGCCGCTGACCTGATCGCGCAGAGTTACGCGCACCTGAAGAATTCCGCGCAAGCGAAATAGGCATTGGCCGAAAAAACGCGAAAACAGCCTCGAACAGGCAGGTAATCCTGTTCGAGGCTGTTTTTTGCTGTGTGGCCGCGTCTGCTCTGAATAGGCTTTTTCGCGGCGCGTTTTCATTTCCTGAAACGGTTTTCGTCATCGGTAAATTTATTGAAATTCAAAATTTTGACCGCTATACTTTTCGCCAGAAAATTGAAAAAAGGAGGTCGTCACGCAATGACGAAAAAGGTCTGCGTCATCCTCGCCAACAACTGCGAGGAGGGCGAAGTGAGCGAGATCATCGACGTGATGCGCCGCGCCGGTTTCGACACCGACGGCGTGAGCATCGAGGGCGAGATCATCACGGGGCAGCACAAAGTGCGCATCCTCGCCGACAAGGTGATGGGAGAGGACATCGAGCCGTACAAGGATTACGACGCTCTGGTGCTCCCGGGCGGCTGGGGCGCGGCCGACACGATGAAGGCCGATAAGCGCGTACTCGAGCTTGTGAAATATTATGCGGGCGACCCGAACAAGTACATGTGCGCCATGTGCGCTGCGCCTGCCGTGCTGGCCGCCGCCGGCGTGAGCAGGGGCAAGACGCTCACGTCCTATCCCGGCCCCAAGACGGAGCCGCTTTTTACCGACGCCAATTACGTGACCGACACGGTGGCTTTTGACGACGACAGGCATCTGATCACCAGCCGCGGTCCGGGCACCTCGCTGCCGTTCGCTTTTGCGATCGTCGACTCTCTGGGCGGAGATTCCGCCTTCATCAAGGAGCGTTTCCTCTACAACGCGCTCAAGGACTGGCCTGACCGGGCATAAGCGCTGTGTCGGATTTCGATCACATTCTTTATTATAGAAAGGATCTGTTTGTACAATGACCGCACAAGTCGCAACCCTGCTGGCGATCCTTGCCGCCATGTCCGTTTCTTTCTTCGCCGAGCTGCTGCCCATCTCGTTCACGGCTCTGATGGTCCCCGTCGCCCTCCAGGCCACCGGCATCCTCAAGCCCGCCCAGGCGTGGGCCGGTTTCGCCAACACGACGATCATCACGTGGTACGGCCTGTTCATCATCGGCGGCGCGTTCGTCAAGACGACGTTTACCAACAAGATCAAGCACTTCGTCAACCGCAACGCGCAGGGCAGCTCCGTGCGCGTCACGCTGATGGTGCTGATCGCCTGCTCCGTGATCGGCATGATGACCAGCGCCGGCGGCACGATCGCTCTGCTCAGCCCTTTGCTGCTTGAGATCTGCAAGGATACCGGCATGGACCCGAAGAAGCTCTTCAAGCCCACGGCCGACGTGTGCAACTGGGCCTCGGTGCAGATGTTCCCGATCGGCGGCTCGATCGCTTATTTCATGTGGTTCAACTCCTACCTTGAGCAGACGGGCTCGCCGCTGCGCTACGGCCTGTTCGACTTTACGTTCATCAAGTTCCCGATGTGGCTGATCCTTGTCGCCTATTACCTGTTCACGAGCCGCGGCCAGAAACTGAAGAGCGAATCGGTGGCCGAAGTGGCCGAAGTGGCCGAAGCGCCCACGCCGGCACGCTATGCGCCCAAGGAAGAAAAGGTCATCGTCACGATCTTCTTCCTCAACGTCATCCTGATGGTCGTCGCCAGCATGACGAAGATCATCGCTCCTTACCTCGTCAGCCTGTTCTTCGCCGCCGTCATCATGGGCAAGGGCTACCTGACTGAGAAGGAAGCCTTCCAGTCGATCAGCTGGCAGACCGTGTTCCTCGTCGCCGGCACCCTGCCTCTGGCCACAGCGATCAACGTTTCCGGCACCAGCACGTGGATGGTTGGGCTCGTCCAACAAATGTTCCCCTCGATGACCAATCCCGTCGTGCTCGCTACCGCGTTCGCCGTCATCTCGATGGTCGTCACACAGTTCATGAGCAATCTGGCCGTGTGGGCCGTGTTCGGCCCCATCGCCGCCTCGATGGCCGTGTCGCTGGGCATGGATCCCCGCCTCGTGCTCGCCGGCGTCGGCGTCGGTTCGATCATCTGTTTCGCCACGCCCATGGCCGCGCCTGCTCCCGCTTATGCCTATTCGGCGGCGGGCTTCAAGATGAAGGAGTACATCAAGATGGGCTGGTTCCCTTGCGTGCTCATGACCGTCGTCTTCGTCCTCTGGGCGCCGCTCGTCCTCAACTGGCTGTATTAAAGATAACCACAGTTATTCCTCTCATGCACGCGCCCCGGCTTTTCCTGTTGTGAAAGGCCGGGGCGTTTTTGTTGACGGGCGGGCATGATTATCACAGGTCAAAACCTGTTAGAGGACAGTGGGCGACTCGGACGCGACCTTTTAACGCAAGTTGTGGAAAATAAAAAATACTCACGAAGGTCGCTTGAAAAACTGACGCGAGCCACTCGAATTTTTGCGGAAAAAAGAGCGCCTGGCGGTGATATGTCCCCGGGATGCTGGTCATATTGATTACTGGAGAATATTTTTTATGCTTGCCGTGCCACGGGCAAAAGTGAGATCATGACTGGCGAGAGTATGGCGGCGCCGCGTCTGTCGCGGCGCTGTTTTGTCAAAAAGAGAAATCTGTTTGACAATTTGTTAGTTTCATTCTAATGTTGTCAGTTTCCATGGCTAATGAAATGAGGTAAAATAGAAATAAAAGCAGGGTTTTGGGGATTTTCGTGGCGCTGGATAAATGAGACGGTAGAAGATCAAGAAGTTTTGTGTTAAGATGAGCGTCCGTAAAAATCGCTGCAAAAGGCGTTGCCTTTAAAATTTTGAAGTACTGGAAGGGAATGGATATGGAAATGATGAGCGATGAAGCACTGGAGAAGATGACATCGACCCTCGTGGAGTTCTGCGAGAGGTTTTACGGCTGGGAGGCGTCGGTGGCGAAACTGGGGCGGCTGTCTGCGCCGCAGCTTCGCACGATCTGCGTGATCGGGCGCAATGAAGACATTCGCATGAAGGACATCGCCGACCGCATGGAGCTGACCACGGGAACGGTGACCGTGATGATCGACCGTCTTCAGGTCATGGGGCTTGTGGAACGGTGCCGGAACGAAAACGACCGCCGCTCCTACAAGATTCTTCTTTCCGAAAGAGGGCGCGCTTATTACGAGGAACACCGCAAGCGCCAGAGAGAGCTCGTCCGCAAGCTGGCTCTGAAAATTTCCGACAGCGATCGCGAGGTGTGCGAGCGCGTGCTCGAGAACTTTATGCATAGCATCTGATCGTCGACGGATCGTTCGATTGCGGTGATTCGCCAAAAGAAAAGTGGAAGCGGCTTTCATCCTGCAAGCCGCTTCCACTTTTTCTTGTCCAAGGACCTGGAGCGGACAGAAAAATTGATGGATTCGGGAAATATGGCGTCTGAATTTTTACCGTTCGAGACGGGCGCGGATGAATTTCCGGAAATGAAGGGCACGAATGAATGGTATCATGCCATGATCTGCAAAAAATTCATCATATTTGTGAGTATCTTGAGGAACGATACTGAGAAATGACGGATAAAGAAAGAGAACTGTATAAAAATTGTATTTTTATTCGAGAAGCTCTGCACAATGTAAATTTTATCGTATAATGAATAAGTAATTCTGTCTTTTTCTGTTCAAAGTGTGGTGAGTTGGGTGAGATGTCCTTGCTGTGGCTCAAAAGAAATAAGAGAGGTCATCTATGGTTATCTGCCCTTTGACGTGGCGCGAAAGAAGGAAGAGGGCAAAATCGTTTATGGCGGGCTCTTTATGCCGGAAGACGCCGCAAGTTACCAGTGCGCTCGTTGCGGCAAGCGTTGGTGAGTGACGGGACGGATCGAACCGTGGTATTTTGAAAGGGCGCACGCTGGTGCGTTTTTTCTGAAGAGCCTGCCGGCATGGGCCGGCAAGTTGATTTCGGCTGGAGGGGGGAACAGGGATTTGTTTGTCTTTGTGCTTACGTTTATCACCTATTTGCTTCTTTCCTGGTCAGGGGAGGCGTTGCCCGCTTATGAGTACGCGATCGCGCTGCTGGTGGCGGCGATCCTGTACCTGTCGCTGGGACGGAAAAACCGTTCTCGGCGCTATGGCTGGGGAGGCCTGAGCCCGAAACGCTGGGGACTGTTCGTCTGCTATTTCTTCGGACCGTTCCTTTGGGCCTTGATCAGGGCAAACATCGACGTGGCGCTGCGGATCATCACGGGACGGGTGAAGCCCGGCATCGTCAAGGTCTCGTCGGGACTGAAAAGCGGGCTGGGGCAGACGGTGCTTGCCGATTCGATCACGCTGACGCCGGGGACCATGACGGTGGATATCGATCCAGAAAACGGCGATCTGTATGTCCATTGGATCAACGTGACCGACGTGCGTCCGACGGAGGAAATGATTTACGGCAGCTTTGGCGCCTGGGCGAGGAGGCTGACTCAATGACTTTTGCGCGTTCGCTCTTCGGTTTTGCGGCCGCGGTTCTCAGCGTGCTGGCCTTCGGCTCGGTGGCGCGCATCGTCTGGGGGCCGACGGACGCCGACCGTGCCGTGGCGCTGGATACCATGAATTCGTTGGTCATTGCGATCATGATCCTGCTGGCGGCCGCTTACGATTCGGTGCTCCTGGTGGATCTGTCCATCGTGTACGGCGGGCTGTCCTTCGTGGCGACGATGTTCCTGGCCCGTTATATCGAGAGGAGGAGCCGCTCATGAGCTGGATCATGTATGTGCTGATCGTTCCTTTCGCGTTTCTCGGCATGCTGGTCAACTCTCTCGGCGTGATCTCCCTGTACCGTTTCAAGGACGTCTACATGCGCATGCACGGGGCCACCAAGTGCAGCACGCTGGGGGCGATTTTCTGCGCGGCGGCGGTGATCGTCTACTGCGTGGCGAGAATTGTCGCCGGCGGCGAGCTGCGGTTTGCCGTGCTGATCATCCATATCGTCATGGCGCTGTTCGGGCTGCTGATCGGCAATTCGACGAGCGCTCACGTGCTTTCGCGCGCAGCCTACCGTTCCGGCATCAAACCCCGGTTTGCCGTGGTGGACGAATTCGACGGCTTCTGCAAAAAGGAGCTTGAAGAAGAAGCCGCCGAGCTGGCGCAGGAAAAGGAGCGTGAGTAAGCGTGGACTGGCTGCATTTTACGGTTCTGATTCTTTTGCTGGTTTCCGGCTTTTTCACGGTCTGGTTTCGCGACCTGCTGTGCTCGGTGATCTGTGCCGGAGCGTTCAGTCTGCTGCTGGCGCTGGAGTTTTACATCCTCCAGGCGCCCGACGTGGCTATCGCTCAGGCGGGCATCGGCGCGGCCCTCGACACGGCGATCTTCATCATCGCCCTGACGGGTATCGGTTACGTGCATCGCGGAAACGGAGGCGGGCGCCGATGAAATCCGTGCGGATTCTTTTCGTCATTGCGGCTATTATGTTGGGCGGCGCGCTGATGGGCGCGGTTTCGTCGCTGCATCCTTTCGGCGTGCCTTCGGTCGAAGGACGCGCGGTGGACGAACACTATCTGAACCGCGCCGGCGCGGATCTGTCGTGTGAAAACGTGGTCACGTCCATCGTCTTCGATTATCGCGGTTTCGACACGATCGGCGAGTCGACGGTGCTGTTTGCGGCGCTTCTCTCGGTGATGATGCTGTTCCGCAAGGGGGGCAGAAAACAATGAAGAGCAGGAGCATGCGTCCGCTTTCCGTGATCGCGCGCACGGCCTGCGACATGTACGCGTGGTTCATGGTGGCTTTCGGCGCCTATGTGATCGTCCATGGCGACATCACGCCCGGCGGCGGCTTTCAGGGCGGTGCGATCTGCGCGACGTTCCTGGCGCTGATGCTGGTCACTCAGGGCAGCACCTACGTCTCGGCGTGGTTGAACGAGAATTTTTACAAAGCCTGCCTGTTTCTGGGGCTGTTCATGTTCATCGGTTTCGGCCTGATGGGGTTGGGCTGGGCGATGGACGGCACGATGATGCTGAACTGGGCTGCGGTGGCTCACGACCAACTGGCGGCGGTGAAGCCCTGGTGGCCGCCTTCCGGCACGGTGGCGCTGATGGATATCGCCGTCGGCATCGAAGTCGCCGGCGGACTGAGCCTGATTCTGATGACGATGTTCCGGGCCATTCGACTGGGCACGGTTCAGGAGGACGGCATGGGAAAGGAGACTGGTCATGATCAGCGCTAATCTGCCTTATTTCGTGGTGGCCGTGCTTTTCTTGATCGGCCTTCTCGGCGTTCTGCTGGAGACGAACATGATCAAGATCGGCATCGCCATCGACGTGATGGAATCGGCGGCCAATATGTTTTTGATCGTGCTGGGATACCGCGAGGGCGGCTATATCCCGGTCAAGTTCCTGATGCCGGCCGGCACGGAAAACTTCGTACTGCCCACGCCTCAGGCGCTGACGCTGACGGCCATCGTCATTGCGCTGGCGACGTCGGCGCTGATGCTGTCGCTGATCGTCATGCTGTACCGCCATTACGGCACGCTTGACGTGCGCGAGATCAGGAGGCTGAGAGGATGAAGCTGATGAATCATCTTCCGGCGCTGGCGCTGGCCCTGCCTCTGCTGGCCGCTTTTGCGACGCCGCTTTTCGCCGCGTTGAGCGCCAAGGCTCGCAACCGTTGGGTGGCGTGCGTCTCCGCGCTGGTGACGCTGGTCGTCTTCGCGCTGCTGCATCGCGTGCTCGTCCAGGGCACGCAGATCTACGTGATGGGAGCGTCTTCGTGGAACATCTCGTTGCCTTCGGGATTTACCCTTCCTGTGCGCATCATTCTCGAAGTCGACGCGTTCAACGCGCTGGCGGCCTGCGCGGCGGCGCTGGCGCAGCTGGCGGGCACGATCTACGGCCTGAAATTCGTGAAGAAATTCACCGGGCTCGAGTTTTACAGCGCGCTGTTTCTGCTGTTGACGGCCGGCACGATGGGCATGATTCTGACCGGCGACCTGTTCAACTTTTTCGTGTTTCTCGAGATCAGTTCGGTGGCGTCCTTCGGTCTGATCGCTTTCTGGCGCGACCGTCCCGAGTCGGTCGAGGCTTCCTACAAGTATATGCTGGTGTCGCAGCTGGCGGCCCAGCTGGTGCTGGTCGGGCTGGCGTTCATCTACGGGCGTTACGGCGTGCTCAACATGGCCGCTTTCAGCCGCGCCGTGCAGCCCGACCTGATCAGCAAAGTGGTGCTGGTCTTCATTCTCGTCGCGCTGGGCATGAAGTGCGGTGCGTTCCCGATGCACATGTGGATGCCCGATTCCTACGCCGAGGCCCCCGCTTCCGTGACGGTGATGCTGGTGGCGACCAGCCAGGCTTCGCTCGTGGTGCTCTGCCGTTTCTGCTTCTCGCTGTACGGCACGGCGATCGGTTCGGCGGCGGTGCCCTGGGCGCTGATCGTCATGGGCTGCCTGTCCATGTTCGGCGGCGTGTCCATGGCGGTGGTGCAGCACGAAGTGAAGCGCCTGATGGGCTATCACTCGGTGTCGCAGGTGGGCTATATGCTTACGGCGTTCGGCGTCGGTCTGCTGGCTTTGGGCGACGCGACGGCCATGAACGATTACGGTCTGGCGGCGGTATCCGGCGGACTTTATCACATGATCAACTACATTCTTTACAAGGGTTTGCTGTTCCTCTGCGCCGGCGCTCTGTATTACGTCGTGGGCAGCCGCGATCTCGACAAGATGGGCGGCCTGGCGCGGCGCATGCCGGTCACGAGCGTGCTGTTCCTGGTCGCCGCGGCGGCCATTTCCGGCCTGCCTCCTTTCAACGGCTTCGTCTCCAAGTGGATGATCTACGAGAGCGTCTACGCGGTCCATCCGTTCCTGATGGTGGTGGCTTTGGTCTCGTCGGTGCTGACGCTGGCTTCGTTCGTCAAAGTCTATCAGACGGCGTTCCTCGGGCCCGAGCGTTCTCAGTTCGCGGCGGTCCGCGAGGTGCCGAAGTCGATGATCGCCGGCATGGTGGTGCTGGCGGCGGCGATTCTCGTGCTTTCGCTGTTCCCCTCGTGGACGGTGAACACGCTGGTGCGCCCCGCGGCGGAGGCTCTGGTGGACAAGGCCTCCTACGGAGCGGCAGTGATGGGAGGTGCTTTGTGATGTTCGGCAGCATTTTCTCCGGCGCCGGCTTCTGGGATGCGGGCGCGTGGATCCTGGCGTTCCTCTTCGTGGGAGGAGCGGCGCTTTTCATCCGCCGGATGGGGTGCAGCGATTACAAAAAAGGGACCGACCAGGACGAAATTTACTATTCGGGCAACGTCGTTCCCGACGCGGAGGTCTTTACGGTTCCGGCCAGCTCATCCTACTGGGGATTCCGCGAAGCGCTGAAGGGCTATTATTCCCACCTGACGGCGCTGCATCGCGGCATCGCTACGGAATACGTGGGCTGGTTCGTGTTCACGGCCGCTCTGATTCTCACGTTTGTGCTCGTTTAGGAGGGGGATGTCATGAAGCTGGAAAATTATCTTCAGGTCTTGCCCAAGTCGTTGTGGGTTTTTACGCTCAACAGCGGTTCCTGCAACGGCTGCGACATTGAAATCGTCGCCAGCCTGACGCCCCGTTACGACATCGAGCGTCTCGGGCTGAAGCTGACGGGCACGCCGCGCCATGCCGACGTCCTTCTGGTCACCGGCCCGGTGACGCGCTTCATGGAGCCGAAGCTGCGCCAGATCTACGCGCAGATCCCCGACCCCAAGGTGGTCATCGCCGTGGGCAACTGCGCCACGTCCGGCGACGTGTTCTTCAAATCCTACAATCTCGTCGGCCCCGTGGATCGGATCGTGCCCGTAGACGTGTACGTCCACGGCTGCGCCATCCGTCCCGAAGCGTTGATCGAGGGCGTGGCCAAGGCGGTCACGTTGTTGGAAGCCAAGCGGGCCGAGCTGCTGAACAAGAGCGCGGTGGGAGAGGGGGCGTAATCCGCGATGGACATGCTGGCAAGCGCGCAATCGAAAAAATATCCCACGTCGATGGAAATCTACGTGGATAAAAATGTGAATTACAAAACGCCTCAGGAAGCGCTCGAGTTTCTTCAGGGCCGTTTCGGCGACGCCGTGACGGAAACGGAGCTGCGCGAATACAAAGAGGGAGTATGCCAGTATTCGCGCTGGCATCTGCTGCTTACCGTCAGGCGCGAGAGGTTCCTCGATCTCGTGGACGCTCTCGGCGAGCTGGACTTTCCCCATTTTCACGTGACCAGCGGCAACGACGACGGCGACACGATCCGGCAGATCTATCACTTCTCGCTGTTCCGCCGCGAGGAACGCGGCAAGGAACTGACGGTCACGGTCACGGTGCGCGTGCCCAAGACCGATCCGGTTATGCCGTCGCTGCACGGACGCAATCCCGGCGTCGGTTTCAGCGAGCGCGAGATGAACGAGATGCTCGGCGTCGCTCACGACGGACAGCCCAACACGGATCTCGTGTTCCTGCCCGACGGCTGGGACCGCGCGATCCTGCCCTGGCGCCGCGACGAGACCGGCCCCGAAGGCAAGGGCGTCATCAATGAGCTCGATTAGGAGGTGCCGTGATGACCAAAACCTATAAACTTCCCATCGGTCCCGCCCACGTGGGGCTCAAGGAACCTGTCACGGCGTGGCTCGACATCGAGGGCGAGCGTATCGTCGACGCGACGGTCCGCCCCGGCGCGATCCATCGCGGCATCGAGTTCATGAGCCGCGAGCGCAATCCCGTCCAGGTCATCTTTCTGGCCGAGCGGATCTGCGGCATCTGTTCGTTCAGTCATTCCATCGCGTACGCCAAGGCCGTGGAAGACGCCGCCAAAGTCCAGGTGCCCGTGCGCGGTCAGTACATCCGTTCGCTGGTGCTGGAACTGGAGCGCGTTCACTCCCACATCCTGTGGCTGAGCGTGGCCTGTTATTCGATCGGTTTCGACAGCGCCTTTCACCTCGGCATGGCCCTGCGCGAAAAGGTCATGGACGTTCTGGAAGCGCTCACCGGCAACCGCGTCAACTACGCCGTGACGGCCATCGGCGGCGTGCGCTGGGACGTGACGCCCAAGGTGGACCGCGTTGTGCGCGACATGATCGCTTATTACCGTAGCGAGTTCCACGAATATTACGACGCCGTGATCAACGATCCGGTGGTCAAGGCCCGTCTGCGCGACGTCGGCGTGCTCCCCACGGGCGACGCCGTGCGTCTGGACGCGCTCGGGCCGACGTCGCGCGGCAGCGGCGTGCGCGCCGACGTGCGCGAGTCGTCGCCCTACGACGCGTACTGCGACATTCCCGTCAAGGCGATCGTGCCTCAGGACTATTTCGGCGAAGTTCACGGCGACGTGCTCGACCGCTTCCTCGTGCGCCTGCTTGAGGTCTATCAGTCGCTCGATCTGCTCGAAAGCATCCTCGAGGGGTTGCCCGAAGGCCCGATCACGGCGTTTCCGAAGCCGGTCGCCGGGCTGGCCAAACTGAAGGCGGCCGGCGGCTTCGGCTACGGCTGCATCGAGGCGCCCCGCGGCGACGTCACGCACGTGGTGGAGCTGAAAGCCGGCGACGAGAATGTCTTCATGTGGAAGGTCCGCGCCCCCACCTACGCAAACGCCCAGGCCTGGCCGCTGATGTTCATCGGCAACGAGATCGCCGACGCGGCGCTGATCATCAACAGCATCGACCCGTGCATCTCCTGCATGGAGCGCATGGTGCTGACCGACCGCGCGGCGAACCGTCAGGGCGTCGTCACCAAGGACGAACTTTTGAAGATGAGCCGCGAGAAGACGGCTGACCTGAGGAGGAAGATGGGCCAATGCTGATTGTGAGAATCATCCTCGCGCTTTTGCTGTCGCTCTTTGTCGTCCTCTTCGCGCTGTATTTTCAGGCGCTGGACCGCATCGGTCACGCCCGCATGCAGCGTCGTCTCGGGCCGCCCCTCCTGCAGGGATTTTACGATTTCTTCAAGCTGCTCGGCAAGGAGAACATCACGCCGCGCCGCGCGGTGGGCTGGATTTTCAACGGTGCGCCGGTGCTTGCGCTGGCGGCGGGACTGATGATCTTCCTGTACATCCCCATGGGCTCGGTGCCGGCGGTGCTTTCCGGCCGCGGCGACATGATCACCGTGCTGTACCTGATCACGCTGTCGAGCATCAGTCTGGCCATGGCGGCCTTCGCTTCCGGTTCGCCGATCGCCACGATCGGCGCTCAGCGCGAGATCGTGCTGATGATGAGCTTCGAGATCCCCACGGCGATCATCGTCTCCTCGATCGCGTGGCTGGCCAGCCGGGTCGGCGTGCCGGGCGCGCCCTTTGCGCTGTCGACGTACAACGTCAGCAGCCCGTGGAGCATGGTGGGCTGGAGCGGCTTCATCGGCCTGCTCTGCTTCCTTTTCTCGGCGCTGATGATCACTCCGGGCGAAAGCGGCACGGGGCTGATGGACATTGCCGAGGCCAAGACGGAGATCCTCGAGGGCATGACGGTGGAGTTCAGCGGCGTCAACCTGGCGCTGGTCAATCTGTCGATCACCGTGCGCTCGCTGGCCTTTTCGGCGCTGATGGTGGCTCTGTTCTTTCCTGGATCTCTGTTCGCCGGCAGTCTGCCCAAAGCCGTGGGCTATGTCGTGGATTTCTTCTGGTTCTGGCTGAAAGTGTTGGCCGCGGCACTGGTCGGCGTCACGTATCTGCGCAGCGTCTTCGGACGGCTCAAGATCTGGCAGGCCGCGCGTTTCTACTGGGGGTACGTGGGACTGCTGTCCCTCGCCGGCATGATCCTGATCACCGTCGAGATCATGCTTCATTAAAGGAAAGGGAGGAGATCCGCAATGCTGAACGCCATGTCGCTGACGGTGCTCCGTCAGTTCTTTATGCGCTGCTTGACCCGTCCTTTCCCCGCCATGCGCATGCCCGATTCCATGAGCGGCGCGCTGCAGGCGGCGGCCGAGGGGAAAGTCGCTCTCAATCCTGCCGTGCCGCGCTGGGGACGCTTCCGCGGGCGTCTGAATTACGACCGCGCCAAGTGCATTGGCTGCGGCATGTGTACCAAAGTCTGTCCGGCGCGCGCCATCGTCTTCGATCCCGACACCGAAGGGCAGAAGCCCCGCAAGGTGATGCTGCACGGCGACCGCTGCTGCTTCTGCGCGCAGTGCAACGACGTCTGTCCCGTGTCGGCGCTGAGCATGACCACCGATTTTGCCTTTGCCAGCTCCGGCGACCGCAAAGCCGGCACGCTGCGAAAGGACACGGGAAAGGCGCTTCGTCTGCCGTTCCAGAAGGAGTGGCTCGACCCCAAACCGGGCGAAGTGGAGGAGTTCCTGCCGCCGGAACTGCCCGAAGAGGTTCCCGCGGTTTCCGCAGAACCTCCGGCGCCTGCCGCGCAGCCTGCTGCGGTCGAAGGGAAATAAGCGCGTTTCATGCGCGCGCAAAAAATCGCCCGGTCTTGCGAAGATCGGGCGATTTTTTTGCGCACTCCATTCCTCTTTTACGCGGGCGCGCGAAAAAATCCTTTTTGGTCACTTGATTCATTTTTTGCGAGTGTGTATCATAATAAAACATTGCCCTGAAAAGAGTCATACTCGTTTTCGTTAAAAAAGCAAGGGCTCTTCGCCCTTTTCTGAGCGCCGAAGGCGCGTCGAAAACCGCATGAAATCGCGTGCCAGCGCGGTATCTTCAATGATTCTTTTTAATTGAAAATCAGTATCAGGGCGTTTTCACGAGAAGGAGGCGGTCGGAAACCGATGGACCAACACGCTGACGGTATTCCCTTACGATTCGGCACAATAGCTCCGGCGGTTTTCGCTCGGCTCTGACGTTCCTTTCGCGTCGGCTGCCGCCGCTGCCGGAATGCGAAAGGAGTGTTTTTTTTGGAACGCAACAAACTTTTCGAGCAGATCGAGAACTGCATCGACCAGAAGCGCTTCCGCGAAGCGAAAGAGCTTCTCTCCGACATGGAACCGATCGACATCGCCGAAGGGCTGGAGCGCGACCTGCCGCCGGCCCGCCTGGTGTTTTATTTCCGCCTGCTGCCCAAGGATCTGGCCGTCGAAGTGTTCGAGCTGCTGGACATCGAGGAGCAGGAACGCTTTTTGCAGCATGCCACGGACGACGAAGTCAAGGAAATGATCGAAGAGATGTCCGACGACGACCGCACGGAACTGTTCGACGAGCTGCCGGCGACTACGGTCAAGCGCCTGCTGCAGAAGCTGTCGTCCGAGGAACGCAAGCTGGCCAACACGCTGCTGGGCTATCCGCAGGACAGCGCCGGCCGCATCATGACGCCCGAGTACATCGACCTCAAGGCGCACATGACGGCAGAAGCGGCGCTGGTGCGCATTCGTCAGAAAGCGCGCAGCAAGGAGACCATCTATACCTGCTGCGTCACCGACGAGGGACGCCACCTGCTCGGCATGGTCGAGCTGGAAGACCTGATCCTCGCCGACCCGCAGACGGAAGTGCTCGACATCATGGACGGCGGCCCCGTCTCCGTGCCGACCACCGCCGACCAAGAAGAGGCCGCGCAGCTCATCTCCCGTTACGACCTGCACACGCTGCCGGTGGTGGACAAGGAAAACCGCCTGGTCGGGATCATCACCTTCGACGACATTCTCGACATCGTCGAAGAGGAAGCCACGGAAGACTTCGAGCGCATGGCGGGCATCGAGCCGGTCGAGGAGGATTACCTCGACGCCGGTCTGCTCACCGTCGCGCGCAAACGCTTCATCTGGCTGATCATCTGTATCGTCGCCGAAGCGCTGACGTCGACGGTGCTCAAACATTATTCGCCGATCGTGCAGCGTGTGGTGTCGCTGACGTTTTTCGTGCCGCTGCTGATCGGTACCGGCGGCAACGCCGGCACGCAGGCGGCGACGCTGATGATCCGCGGCATGACCGTGGGCGAGGTGCAGTGGCACGACCTGGGGCGAATCATCCTGCGCGAGACGATGACCGGGCTTCTGCTCGGAAGCGCGCTGGGCCTGCTGGGCATGGCGCGCGCCTGGATGATCGGCACGGGAACGGCCGTGGCCTGGACGGTGGCGGCGGCGGTGACGCTGATCGTGCTGCTGGGCAACCTGGCGGGGACGCTGCTGCCGCTGCTGGCCCGCGCCGTGCGGCTGGATCCGGCGATCATGTCCGGACCGCTGATCACGACGGTCGTCGACGTCTGCGGGCTGATCGTCTATTTCGAGATCGCCGGTGCCTTTATCGGCCTGAGTTGAGCGGCCTGTGTCCGCGATGAGGTGACGAACATGAAAAAAATCTGCGTTTTGGACCGGGAGGACGACCCGCCATGTCCGCCCGCATGGGATACAGTTCTCGTCTGAAGGCGCTGCTGCAGCAAGGGCGCCTGGACGAAGCCCGGCTGATGATCCGGGGTATGGCGCCGGAAGTGCTGGAGGAAGAGTTGCTGCGCCTGCCGCCGCGGAGCGCCCTGGCGCTGTGCAGCATTTTGAAGCCGCCCCGTCTGGCCGTGCTGATCGAAGGTCTGTCGCGCCGCGAAAAGCAGAAACTGCTGAGCAGCGCTTCGATCCCCGAGCTGCGCGGGCTGTTCCTGTCGCTGCCGGAGCGCCTGCTGCCGGAGCTGCTGAACGCCCTGCCCTCGCGCCAAAAGCATCCGCTGCTGGAAAAGCTGCCGAAGAACCTCCAGAAGCTTTTGCAGCCCAAAAAGGAGTGGCCGGAAGATTCCGTCGGCTACATCATGAGCGGCAACGGCGTGGTCCTGTCGCCGCGGGACACGGTCGCCGAAGCGCTGGACAAGATCCGGCGCGACGCGCCCGGCAAGGATCTGGTCTACCACTGTTTCGTCATCGACGGCGAACGCTTCGCCGGCACGGCGGCGCTGGAAGATCTCGTCCTCGCCGTGCCGGAAGTGAAGGTTGCGCAGCTCACGGAGGAGGACTGCCACGCCGTGCCGCCGGAGATGGACCGAGCCGAGGCGGCGCGCGTCATGTCGCGCTACGACGTGCAGGTGCTGCCGGTCGTGAAGGACGGGCGGCTTCTCGGCGCGCTGCCCTTCGACGACGTGCTCGACGTCATGGAGGACGAAAATACGGAGCTGTTCCACCACGCCGGCGGGCTTTACGGCGACAACGACGAGGGCAGCCTGTGGGGCGAAGCGCTGCGGCGCTTTCCGTGCCTGCTGCTCTGTCTGGTAACGGGCATCCTCACCACGGGCATCATGGAAAATTACGAGGAAATGCTCTCGCAGGTGCTGGCGCTTTCGTTCTTCGTGCCGCTGCTGATCGATACGGGCGGCAACGTAGGCGCGCAGATCTCGGTGCTGATCATCCGCTCCATGGGGTTGGGACGGCTGGAGAACAATGTGCTGGGGCGGGTGCTGCTGCGCGAATTGCTCACGGCCCTGCTGCTGGGCGGCGCCATGGCGCTGCTGGCCGCGGGGCGGTCGCTTTTCATCGGCGCGGGGGGACAGGTCACGTTCGTGGTCGCCATGGCGATGGTCTGCGTGGTCGTCGCCTCCGACCTGCTTGGCGCGCTCATGCCCTTCGTCGTCAAGCGCCTCGGCTTCGACCCGGCGCTGATCTCCGGGCCGCTGCTGGCCACGATCGTCGACGTGCTCGGTCTGGCGCTGTACTTTGCCGTGGCCAGCGCGGTGCTGCCGTAGCCGTCTGTGAACAGTGGGAGCGCAACGCTCCCGAAGCGGGAAGAGGTTGAAAATGAATCGAAACGCGGAGCCGGAGGAAAAAAATTCGTCATATCGCTACGTCATTGCGGCGGTGAGCTTCATGTTCATGTTTGTGGCCATGGGGCTGGGCAACGCGCCCAACGGGCAGTATCTTGCCCCGGTGACGCGGGAGTTCGGTCTGAGCCGGGCCGATTTTTCCCTGACCTTCAGCATGAGGTATCTGTTCACGACGATTTTCAATCTGCTGTGGGTGAAAATTTTTACGAAAATCGGCATCCGCTGGACGATCGGCGTCGGCTTTCTGGTCCTCGCAGCGGCGTTTTTCATCTTTTCGTCTTCCAGCACGCTGCCCGGTTTTTACGCCGGCGGCATCCTGCAGGGCACCGCGCTGGCTTTGTGCACCAGCGCGTCCTGCTCTTATCTGGTGGACAACTGGTTCACGGAGCGCAAAGGCACCGTGCTGGGCATTGTCTTTGCCGCCAGCGGCATCGGCGGCGCCCTCGGCAACGTGCTCGTGGCGCGCTGGATCGCGCAGAACGGCTGGCGTTTCTCCTACCGTTTGACTTCGTTCCTGATCCTGGGCATCGGCCTCGGTCTGACGTTGTTCGTGCGCGTGCGCCGCAGGCCGGAAAACGCCGCTTCGGGAAAGGAGCGCGCGGAAACCTCCGGCAACGGACCGTCGCTTGCGGAGTTGCGCCGCACGAGTCGTTTTTACGCGCTGTTCGCGATTGTGTTCGTGCTTGGCTGGCTGTGCAATCCTGTCTATACGATCGCTCCCGCGCATCTCGTGGATCGCGGTTTCGATCCCGTCTTTGCCGGACAGATGACGGGGCTGATGTTCATCGTGCTGGGCGCGGCCAAGATCCTCTGGGGCGCGCTGTACGACCGCTTCGGGCTTCGGCCTGTGTTCCTGACGAGCTGCGCGTGCGGCGTCGCCGCGCTGCTGATGCTTTCCCGCGCCTCGGGCGAGCTTTCCGCCGTCGCGTTTGCCGTGCTGCTGGGCTTTGCCATGCCGGTGGAAACCATTATTGTGCCGCTGCTGGTGATGAATCTTCTGGGGACTCGGGCGTACACGGCTATGATCGGCGTTTTCTTCGCGCTCATGTCCGCCGGCATCGCCGTCGGCAACCCGCTGATCAACTTCGGTTACGGCCTCGCCGGCAGTTACTCGCCCGTGCTGGTTCTCTACGCCGGGCTCTTTGCGCTCTGCGCCGCTCTGTATCTGTGGTGCGAACGCGAGGCGAAACGTTTTGGAAAGAGAGCCCGTTGAAAGATCGCGACAGAAAAAACTCGGAAACAGCCGCTCCGTTTCTGATACTATTTCTTAATTAAAAAGCCGAACGCAAGGGCGCTGCGGGGGAGATTCACAAAGCGAGCCGCGCAGACCGCGCAGCGCTCGAGGTAGTCCTGAGCGACTGAACTCCCCCCAGCGCCCAGAAAACTATGTTAATACTTTCTATCAAGAATCAGTATGAGTTTTTGTTGTTCGTGCGCCGCGACGTCATGAAGGTGGGGACGATGAAAAGAATTTTCTTGTGCTTGATTCTGGCGCTGGCGGCACGCCCTGTTTTTGCCTTCGAAGACGCGAGGCAGAACGCTGCCGCCGATCTGATGCGCCGCTGCGAGACGGCGCTGTGGGAAGAAATGTTGAAACGCGTGCCCGATTTCGACGTGCGTCTCGATCCCGATCGCACCGGCTTGGTGGGCGAGGAGTTCACCGCGCTGGCCACGACCCCCGGCAGCTGGCACGACAAGCGCGCGGCCGCCCAACCGGAAATGGCCGGGGCCCTGGCCGGCTATCTGATCTGCGCCGGCGTCAGAGAAGGGGATTGGATCGGCATCAACTCCACCAGTTCCTATCCAGGTTTCACGATAGCCGCGCTCTGCGCTGCGCGAACGCTGAAACTGAACACGGTCTTCGTGCTCTCCTACGGCGCTTCCATGTACGGCGGCACGCTGCCGCAATTCACCGTGCCGGTGATGCTCGACGCGCTGCGCGAACGCGGCGTCATGGACGTGAAGATCGACGCGCTGACGCCGGGGGGCATGGACGACCGCATGCGCCGGAACGTCCTCGACGAGGACGTGCTGCCGCTCGTGCGCCGGCTCATGAGCGAGCGCCGCGAAACCTGCATGATCCCGGCGGATCTCCGCATGTCCATGGCTTTCCGGCAGATGCTCTTCGCTGCAAAGCCCATCAAAGCCTTCGTCAGCTGCGGCGGTTCGTGGACGAGCCTTGGCCGCAGCATGGAGGAAGGCGCCGTCCTGCCTCACGGGCTGATCATGCCGCCCTGGCCGGTGAAGCCGAAATCGTGGGATCGCGGCCTGATCATGGATTTTCTCGAAAAAGGCGTGCCCTGCGTCCATCTGCTCTTCACCAAAGGAGTGTGCCGCGACTGGGGTCTGCCTCACGGCACGGGGCCCGAACCGAATTTCTGATACCGATTTTCAATGGGAAGGCATCGTTGAAAATGCCGCGCATCGGCGCGGAAAAAATGAGAATTGACGATAAATCGGGACTGTTCCACGTGGAACAGTCTGCACGAAAAGAGCCTGACGATCGAGCGATCGTCAGGCTCTTTTCGTTTGTCGTTTTTTCGGCCTTCTTGGCGTTTTTCGCCGCCTTACGTTCACTGATGCGTGCCGTTGGCGCTGTAGATGTCGCGGAAGCGTGGCATGGCGGCGATCGCGCCCTGCTTTTCGCAGACTCGGGCGGCGACGGCCGACGCGCCGGAACCGACCCAGCGCGCCTGTTCGGCGGTCAGCTCGTCCCAGGCGGTGGCGTCGGGCAGGCTGAAGAGGCCGCGCAGCAGTCCGGCGGCGTAGCCGTCGCCGCAGCCGGTCGTGTCGGCGACGGCGACGGAGTAGGCAAAGAGGCGCTCGCAGACTTGTCCCGAAGCGATCAGCGAGCCCTGCGCGCCGGCGGTAAGCACGGTCAGCGCGCCGCGGCGCGCCTGATGCATGGCGGCGAAGCTGTCGTTGACGTCCTCGCCGGGAAAGAACCATTCGATGTCGTCGCGGCTGAACTTGACGAGCTGCGGACGGATCATGAATCTCAGCGCCCGTTCGCAGTAGTTTTGCTTGTCGGCGATCAGCGCGGGACGGACGTTGAGATCGAACGACACGGGAACGGCGGCGTCGTAAAATTTTTCCGCCAAGGCTTCCTGCGCGGACGCTCCCGGTTCGGAGGCGAGCATGACGCCGCCGCAGTGCAGGCCGCTGAAGTCGTTCGGGTCGATCCCCGCCATGTCGTCGGGCGTCACGGATTCGTCGGCGCAGCCCGCGCGGCGGAAGGCGAAGGCCGGCTGCCCCTGCGGCGTGAGACGCACTTGCGCGGCGGCGGTGGCGCGGTCTTTTTTGTAGAAGGTGAAGCGGTGATCGATGTCTTCGCGGTTCAGCAGGCGCAGCAGGGCGCGCCCTTCCTCGTCGCCGCCGATGCCGCCGCAGAAGGCCGTCGGCAGGCCGAGACGCGCCGCGCCGACGGCCGCGTTGAGCACGGAGCCGCCGGGCAGCGAGCTTTGCAGTTCGCCTGCGGCGTCGTAAAACTGGTCCATCAGCGCTTCTCCGAAGAACAGAATTGGTTTCATGGTCTTTTTCTCCTTTTGTGCCGCTGGGACGGCGCGTTCGTTTTCACAAGTCTACCATAGCCGGGCGCCTTTCGGCGAGACGGCCTTGACGCGTCCGCCCGGAACGATGATAATAAAAACAGGAACCGGGGGCGTCGGCGTATCCGGCTGAGAGGAGACGAAACGGTCTCGACCCTTGGAACCTGATCCGGTTCATACCGGTGCAGGGAAGGTGCGGGGTTTCCCCGTCCCCTGTAAATCTTTTGATTTTACGGGAGGTCTTTTCGATGTATCAACGCAGCAAAACGCAGTCGGTGGTGGAGGCGGCGCTGTGCATTGCGCTGGCGGTGGTGTTCTCGCGGCTGAGGTTGTTCCGTCTGCCTCAGGGCGGCTCGGTGACGCTGGAGATCGTGCCGCTGCTGGTCTACGCGATGCGCTGGGGACTGCTGAAAGGGATCGGCGCGGGCGCCGTGGCCGGTCTTCTGCAGTACGTGATGGGCGGCTACGTGGTCCATCCCGTGCAGGGGCTGCTCGACTACCCGCTGGCCTACGCCGCGCTGGGACTGGCGGCGCTGGGCGGGGAGCACGTCTTCGCCGGCATCCTCATCGCCGTGGCGGCGCGGATCGTCTGCCACGTGGCCTCGGGCGTGGTGTTTTTCGCGTCCTACGCGCCGGCCGGCACGCATCCGCTGGTCTATTCGCTGCTGTACAACGGCAGTTTCATGGCCGCCAACATGGTGATCGCGCTGATCCTGGTGCCTTTGATTTTGGCGCGGCTGAAAAAATTCTGAGCGATACGGGGGTGGCGCCGTCGTGAAAAGGAACCGTTTTCTGGAAGCCGCGCTGGGCGCTCTGCTGGCTCTGGCTCTGGCGGGCGTTCCGGCGCGGGCGTCCGTGGAGAGCGCGCTGGAAGCGTGCCGCGCCGAAAACGGCCTGCTGCCCGATCAGCCCGGCGGCGGCACCTATTCGTCGGAAGTGGTTGTGCGCGAGCTGCGCCTGCGGCTGCTGCAGAACGACCGCGAACGCTTCGAGGCGCTCTATCGCCTGGTGGTGAAACGCTTCCAGTCGCCGCTGATGCTGCTGTACCGCCAGCTGGACGCTTCGCTGAAGCCGGTGGCGTGCGAGAATCTCACCGCGACGGACCTGCAGTTCTGCCGCGTGCTGCTCGACGCGGCGGAGCGATGGAACGAACCGCGCTACCGCGAACGCGCGCTGAAAACGGCCGGGCGTATGCTGCGCTTCAACGTGTACCGCAGCGTGCTGATCAACGGCGCTTCGTGGAAGGAACGCAAATCCGGCATTTTCAGCATTTACGAGCCGAGCCACCGCCTCAGCCTCGGCGCCGTCGACGTGAAGGCGCTGCAGCAGCTGCAAAGTTTTTCTTCTCAGTGGGAGCCGGTGGCGCAGCGCTGCCTCGGCATCCTGCTGGCGGGAAGCGGCGCGCAGACGCTGCGGCTGTCCTACGACGTGGACAAGCGCAGCTACGTCGACAGTCAGGACGGCTCTCTCGACGCGCTGCTGATCATGGCCAATCTTGTGGACGGCGGCCTTGTGCCGCTCCATTCCATGGACCGGCTGGTGGAAAAGCTGCGCCTCGAGCCGGAATTTCTCGCGACGGGCGCGCAGGCGTCGCTGGCGGCCGCGTCGCTGGGCGCTTACGTGCTGGCCCAGGCGGGGCGCGCGGCGGAATCGCGTCAGGTCTTTCTGCTTCTTGAGGAACAGTTCGGCGCCGGCGGGACGCTGCTGCACGCGCCCGGTCAGGAGCCCTCGATCCTGCACAACCTCATGTATCTGATCGTGCGCGAGATCCTCGAGCCGAGAAGAGGCATGGAGAGCCGCTGAACGAGGAGCTTTTCTGAAAAAAACAACGAGGGCGGACGACCGGGGAAATTCGGCCGTTCGCCCTCGTTTTTGCCGCAAAAGCCGGTTCGCATGATGGTATAATGGCGAAAAATCGCGGCCGTTCAGGCCGGTCTTCGAGGAGCTCAATCATGAAACAGGAACGGCACTATCCGCGCTTCACCGTCACGCCCAAGGCGGAGCGCAGCGTCAAAGGCGGGCATCCGTGGGTCTACGGCGAAGAAGTTACGGACGTTCGGGGGCGGTACGCGCCCGGCGATCTTGTGGACGTGGTCGGGCGCGGGGACGTTTACCTCGGCACGGGCTTCGTCAACGATCATTCCAAGATCCGCGTGCGCCTCATTTCCGCCAACGCCAACGACCGCTTCGACGCCGCTTTCTTCGAGCGCCGCCTGCGCTACGCGCTGAATTACCGCAAGTCGGTCATGGGCGGTCAGTACGGCTGCTGCCGCCTGATCTTCGGCGATTCCGACGGCTTTCCCGGGCTGACCGTGGACCGCTTCGACGACGTGCTGGTGGCCGAAGTGCTGTCGCTCGGCATGGACAAGATGAAGCCCCTGCTGTTTCCCATGCTGGTGCGGCTGCTGCGCGAAGACGGACAGCGGATCAGCGGCCTGTACGAGCGCAGCGATTCTGCGATCCGCGACCGCGAGGGACTGCCGCGTTTCAGCGGCGAGTTCGCCATGGACGGCTGCTCGCTGGCGGGGCGGCGCACGGCGCGCATCTGTGAGAACGGCGTGCTCTACGACGTCGATTTCGTGGAGGGGCAGAAGACGGGCTTCTTCCTCGACCAGAAGTTCAACCGCGCCGCGGCGGCCCGCCTGTGCGCCGGTCTGAACGTGCTGGACTGCTTCACCCACACCGGTTCATTCGCGCTCAACGCCGTCAGGGGCGGCGCGGCGCACGTCACCGCCGTGGACGTCTCCGCAAGCGCTCTGGAGATGGCGCGTCACAACGCCGCGCTGAACGGCTGCCTCGACCGCATGGACTTCGTCGCCGCCGACGTGTTCGACCTGCTCGCCGGCATGGCCTGCCGCGCCCGCGGCGAGTACGGCATGATCATCCTCGATCCGCCCGCCTTTGCCAAATCGCGCCGCAGCGTGCGCGACGCCGCGCGCGGCTACAAGGAGATCAATCTCAAGGCCATGAAGCTGCTGCCCCGCGGCGGCTACCTCGCCACGGCCTCGTGCTCCCACTTCATGACCGGCGAGCTGTTCCGCCAAACACTGGCCGCCGCGGCCGCCGACGCCAAGGTCAGCCTGCGCCAGATCGAGGCCCGCGGCCAATCCCCCGACCACCCGGTCCTCTGGGGCGTGCCGGAGACCGAGTACCTCAAGTTCTATCTGTTTCAGGTGGTATAAAATCAGCGTCAGGGGGGAGAAGACGTGGCGGTTCCCAAGATCATCCATTACTGCTGGTTCGGCGAAAAGGAATTCCCGGCGCTGGGACGCCGATGTCTTGCTTCATGGAAGAAATATCTGCCCGATTACAGGATCGTTCTTTGGAACGAGCGGAATTTCGACCTTTCCGCGTTTCGGTTTACACGGGAAGCGGCGGCCATGAAAAAATGGGCCTTCGTCTCGGATTTTCTGAGGCTTTACGCTCTGTATCATCAGGGGGGGATTTATCTGGACAGCGACGTCGAGGTGCTGAAGCCGCTCGATGGCTTTTTGCGGCACCGGGCTTTTACCGGATTCGAGCGTCCCGGCTGCCCCGTGACCGGGATCATGGGAGCCGAGGCGGGACACCCGTGGATCAAAGGATTGCTCGACGACTACGTGCGGAAACGTTTCGTCGATGAAAACGGCGTCCCCGATCTGACGCCGAATACGGTGCCGATCACGCGGGACCTTCAGGAACGGTACGGCGTGCTTTTGAACAATCGGAAGCAGTTTCTTGACGACGGCCTGTGTATCTATCCGCAGGAGATCTTTTGCCCGCTGACTCTGAAAGGCGAGAATTACGGAAAAAATTTCGCCGGCGCCTTTACGGTTCATTGGTTCGCGGGAAGCTGGCGTCCGCCGGGCGCCCGGCTGTTGAGCGGGCTGGGGAGAGTGCTGCGGAAAATCCATCTGTACGATGTGGCGCGGCGGATTGTGCGGGGGAAAGACGCGTAGTTGTGTCTGAAAACGAATTTTTCTCGCCGCGGGGCGGAATTATCGTTTCTTTTCCCGAGGCGCGGGCGCTGGAGAGAGAAGTTCGGCGTAGAGTTGTTCGTGCATTTTTTGGAGGCGTTCGATGTCATAGTTTTTGACCTTTTCCGAGGCCTGCCTGACGTGCTGTCTGGCGGACGCGGGCGCGCCGAAAACGGCGTGGAACGCGCGTGCCAGCGCTTCCGTGTCGCCCACGGGCACGAGCGTGCCGCAGCCGCCGGCGAGCAGGTCGCGCGTGCCGCGGACGTCGGCGCCGATCGCCGGCGTGCCCATGGCCATGGCTTCCAGCACCGAGCGGGGCAGGCCTTCGCGTTCCGAGGGCAGCACGGCGGCGGCCGCGCCTTTGAGCAGCGCGGGAACGTCGGCGCGCTGGCCGAGAAAATGGCAGCGTTTTTCGACGCCGCAGCGGCGGGCCAGCGCTTTCGTTTCGGCAAGCAGCGGTCCCTGTCCGGCGAAGGCGAGGTGAAGCCGCGGGTCCTCGATTCGTGCGAGCGCCCTGACGGCGTCGCGGTGGCGTTTGCCGGGATTGAACTCGGCGATCATCAGGATATAGCGGTCTTCCGGAATTAACCCCATTTCCCGGCGCACGGAGGCGACCTGTGCGTCGCTGACGGCGTCGCGGCTGTATTGCGATAAATCGACGCCGATCCCCGGCATCAAGGTGACGTTTTCGCGCGGAACGATGCAGTATTTCAGCGCGGCGTCGTAATCTTCTTCGTTGATGACGATCAAATGGTCTGTCCAGCGCCCGGCGAGCTTTTCGAGGGCGATGAACAGGCCGTTTTTTATTTTCGAGTTGCCCTTGAAGAAATGGAAGCCGTGCGCGGTGTACACGACTTTGATCTTTCCCGCGGCGCGCAGCCGGCGCAGGGCGAAGCGGGCGACGAAGGCCGCCACGGGCGTGTGCACGTGGACGATGTCGTACCGCTGCCGCAGCACCAGTTTCCGCACGAAATTCGGCGTGCGCGCGAAATTATGCGGATCGAGAGGGCTGCGTCCCCAGTCGACGGCGTAAAAATGATCGAAATGATCCGCCGCGGCGGGAAAGGGATCGCGCACGTTGGCCATCGCGTCGACCTGCCAGCCTTGGGCGCGGAAATGGTCGCCGTAAGGAAGCAGAAAATCGCGCAACGTTCGCTGGATTGTTGTCGCAAGAAGAAGTTTTTTCATCGGAAATTCTCGAATGCGTTCAGCGTTTCCACAAGAGATCGTTCGAACGGCACGACGTTGTACTCTCCGCATCGGCTTAACTCCCACGCGTAGCAGAGAGAGCCGAAGGCTTTGTCGACGGCCGGCGTGAAGCGGCGCAAAAAATACAGCGCAGGATTGAGAAGCCGCGTGAGAGTGATTTTCCGCCCCTGAAGCGCGCCCAGACGGCGCACCAGATCGGAAGTACCGACGTACGCTTCGTTCTGTGGGAAGAACGTGCCGGAATCCTCCCGGTCGACGAGCAGGCGAAGCTGTTCGCAGAGGTTGCCGATATAGATCATGCTGCGGCGGTTTTTCACCTTGGGGAAAAGCGGCAGGCGGCGCGCGTATCCGATCAGCGCGGGAAAGTTTCCCTTGCAGCCCGGGCCGTAAATCAGCGGGGCGCGGACGACGGCGATCCTGAACGCCGGCGCGGCGAGCGCGGCGAGTCTCCCTTCGGCTTCCAGCTTCGACCGTCCGTAAACGTTCGCCGGCGCGGGAACGGTCTCGGCCGCGATGATTTTTTCCTTTCCCGGCGGCGCGCTGTCGCCGTAAACGGCGATGCTGCTCATGAAGACGAACTGTCCGACGCCCTCGCGCCGGGCTTTGAGCGCGGTTTCTTCGGCAAGGTCGCGGTTGACGCGCAGATAAAGCTCGTCGGGCCCGGCGGACAGGTGGGCGATCCCCGCGCAGTGGATCAAGGCGTCGTAACCGGCGAAGCTGCGCCGGCGCCATTCCGCGCCGCGCAGGCTGACGAAATCAGTGCGATAGCAGCCGCCGAACCGTTCCAGCCATCCGGCGAAAGAGCGTCCCACAAAGCTGCGGGCGCCGGCGACGAGAATCTTTTTCATGACGATCGCTCCTTCGCGCCGTCGATCTTTTCGAGCGCGCGGGGCCGCTTGATCTCCGTCGGCGGCGCGATGATCGTTTCCCCTTCGCCGGCGTCGACGCCGTCGCGGCGCAAAACGGCGGCGACGGTGCGCCAGAGGATCTTGAGGTCGAGCCACAGGCTGAGGCGGTCGACGTATTCGAGATCGTACTGGAGGCGCTTTTCCCAGCTCATGGCGTTGCGCCCGTTGATCTGGGCCAGCCCCGTGAGCCCCGGGCGCACGGAGTGGCGGCGGGCTTCCTCTTCGCCGAAAAGCGGCAGAAAATCGACCAGCAGCGGCCGCGGCCCGACGAGGCTCATGTCGCCCTTGAGGACATTCCACAGCTCGGGCAGTTCGTCGAGGCTGGAACGGCGCAGCCTGCGGCCGAACGGCGTGAGGCGTTCCCGGTCGGGCAGCGGGCGTCCCGAAGCGTCGACGGCGTGACGCATGGAGCGGAACTTGTAGTTCAGAAAAATCTTTTCGCCGCGCCCCGGGCGCGGCTGAGCGAAGATGACGGGAGAACCCATCTCCCTTTTCACCCGCAGAGCGACCCCGACCATCAGCGGGGAAAGAACCAGCAGCGCCGCCAACGATCCGAGAATATCCATAAGCCGCTTGAGCGGCAGATAACTTTTTCCGCTGATCAGAATCATGGCCTCGGCCTCCGCGAAGATTTTTTTCATTATATCCCACTGAGCGCGAAAACGGGGCGCGTTTCCTTCCCGCCGCGCTTCGTTTTGCCGCCGCCTTGATTTCTTCGGCGCTTTCTGTATGATAATTGGTATTCGCGAAAGAAAGGGGGCGAGCGGCGTGAAAGACATCCTCGAAGGGCTGAACGCGTCCCAGCGCGAGGCCGTGACGGCCACGGAAGGCTACGTGCGCGTCATCGCCGGCGCCGGTTCGGGCAAGACGCGCGCCCTGTCGCGGCGCTTCGCCTGGCTGGTGGATGGGCTGGGCGTGATACCCGGGCGCATCCTCTGCGTCACCTTCAGCAACAAGTCGGCCAACGAAATGCGCCAGCGCATCCACGCGCTCACCGGCGACAACGACACCGGCTACGTCAACACGTTTCACGGCTTCTGCGTCTCCGTCCTGCAGGAGGACAGCCACGCCGTGCAGTATCCGAAAAGCTTCATCGTCCTCGACAACTCCGACATCGACGACATCCTCAGGATCGTTTACGCCGAGCGCGGCCTGACATTGCGCGACATGACCTTCGCCGAGGCGCGCGACATGTTCGAGATCCGCAAGCTCTTCAAGGAGCCGCGGTACTGCCTCGACCTGATCGCCCTGCCGCTGGAACGGCTGCGCAAAAAATACGAAGAAGCCGCGGAGACGGCGGACATCCTGTTTTACGGCTATCTCTACCAGCAGAAGAAATGCTTCGGCCTGGACTACAACGACCTGATCGTCTTCACGCTGCACATCTTCGAGCGCGAGCCGGAGATCCGCCGCAAGTGGCAGCAGCGCCTCGAATACGTGATGATCGACGAGTTTCAGGACATCGACGGGCTTCAGTACCGCCTCATGGAAGCCCTCTGCGGCTTTCACAAAAACCTGTTCGTCGTCGGCGACCCCGACCAGACCATCTACACCTGGCGCGGCGCCAGCGTCAAATACCTTCTCGACTTCGACGCCCGTCACCCGGGCACGCGCACGATCATGATGATGGAAAATTACCGCTCCACGCCGCAGATCCTCGCGGCCGCCAACAGCCTGATCGGCAAGAACGAGACGCGCGTCAAAAAAGACCTGCTCCCCGTGCGCGCCCCCGGCGCCCCGGTGCGCTGCTTCCACGGCGAGACGGCAGAGGACGAGGCGCGCTGGATCGCCGCCGAGATCAAAAAACTCCGCGAAGCGGGCGCGCCCTGCAAGTCGTGCGCGGTGCTGTACCGCGCCCATTACCTGACGCGCAGCCTGGAAGCGGCGTTTTTGAAGGAGAAGATCCCCTACACGATCTACGCCGGCGTGCAGTTCTACGACCGCGCCGAGATCAAGGACGCGCTCGCCTACCTGCGCCTGGTCGCCTACCGCGACGACCTCTCCTTCCGCCGCGTGGTCAACGCGCCGCGGCGCAACATGGGGGCGCGGCGCATGGCCTTTTTGGAAGAGCGGGCGGCGTCGCTCGGCTGCTCGCTGTGGGAGGCGCTGACCGCGACGCTGGACGAGGAAATTTTCAAAGGCACCCGCGCCGCCGCCTTCGTGCGCCTGATCGAACGGTTCTCCGCCGCCCCGGTTCTGCCAGTCTCGGAAGCGCTGTCCGGCCTCCTCGACGAGAGCGGCTACGAAGCCATGCTGCGCACCGAGGGCGCCCAGCAGCGCCTCGACAATCTGGCCGAGCTGAAACAGGCCGTCCACGAGTACGAAACGACCTGCGGCGAGGAAAGCGGCGTCGCCGATTACCTCCGCCATGCGGCGCTGTTCACCGACGGCGACCGCGCCGAGTCGGCCGACACGGTGCGCCTGATGACCGTGCATGCCGCCAAGGGGCTGGAATTTCCCCACGTGTTTCTGTGCGGCATGAACGAAGGCGTATTCCCGACGCGCCGCACGCGCACGCTGCAAGCGATGGAGGAGGAGCGCCGCCTCGCCTTCGTTGCCGTGACCCGCGCCCGCGACGCCCTCTGCCTGACGGAAGCCGGCGGCCGCACGCTCGACGGTTCGCCGCGCTATCCGAGCCGCTTCGTCCTCGATATCGACCCGGAACTTTTGCAGCACGTCGCGCCGCCGCGCCCCGGCCTGATCGAAGAGGCCCGCGAGCGTATCGCCGAGAGCGAAAGGCAGCTGCGCTGCGACAGCCGGATCGAGGCGCTGCCGCCGGGCACGAAGGTGACGCACCCCGTTTTCGGCCCCGGCGTGATCGTCGACGCGGACGCGGACGAGCTGTGCTACACGGTGCGCTTCGACCGCCTCGCCACGCCGCGGCGGCTCAGCTTCAAAGCGCCGCTGACGCGGTCGTAGCGGGCGCGTTTTTGTGCGCGCCGAAAATGTTCTGCGTGGAGCATGATTACTTCAAGCAATATGCCGCAACGATTTGGTTTGTATGCTCAAGAGAAATTTCGCCCGCTCCGGTTCGAGTGAACCGGAGCGGGCGAAATTTTTTGCGTCGATGAATCGAGGATTTCTGCTTGCCCCCATTCTTGAAAAACGCCCCTCGAAGGTCGGAACGTTTCCGGCCATCGAGGGGCGCTTTACGGATCGGTATTCGTGTTTTGTCCTTACGCCAGCGCCTTGACGGCCTCCAGCAGCTTGTCGTAGTCGATGGAGTCGGTGGCCTCGGGCACCACTTCGACGTAGCGGATCACGTCGTCGCGGTCGACCACGAAAACGGCGCGGGCCAGCAGGCGCAGCTCCTTGATCAGCACGCCGTAGGCCGTGCCGAACGAGGCCTCGCGGTGGTCGGAGAGCGTCGCCACCTTGTCGAAGCCCTTGGCGGCGCAATAGCGTTTCAGCGCGAAGGGCAGGTCCATACTGACGTTGAGCACGTACACGTCGCCCAGCTCGGCCGCGTCCTCGTTGAACCACGTGGCCTGCAGATCGCAGACGGGCGTGTCCAGCGACGGCGTCACGGAGAGCACCTTGATCTTGCCCGCGTAATCCTTCAGCGATTTGGGCGCCATGGCCGTGTCGACCACGGCGAAATCGGGCGCCTTGTCGCCGACTTTCAGCTCCGGCCCCACCAGCGTGAGCGGATTGCCCTTCATCGCGACGACGCCTTTTCTTTCCTGCATGCGAATGACCTCCTTAAGATCAATGGCCGCCGCATCATTTTCCGGCGGCGAATGAATTCCGAGCAAAAAACACTTCTTTGCCTCCGCGGATATTTTGACACACAAAGCGAAAAATTGCAAGGCCGCAGGGAGTCAAAAAACATCTGTCGCGGAAAATTGACAGCGACGGCGGGAGCGTTTACACTCGTGCAGGATTATTCATAAGGAGGAGTTTTCATGCCTGAAAATTGGAAAGGCGGCGTCCTGCGGGCGATCGCCGGCGCCGCCGGCGGCGCGCCGGCGGCGGCCGTTTACGACGGCACGGCGGACCTGCAGCTTGTCTATAACGGCGGACGTTTTGTGCCCGCCGGACCGATGGCGGCGCTGCCGGCGCTGTGGAACCTTTTCGAGCGCGTCGAAGCGGGCGAGATCGAACTGGGAGAGCCGCTTCCCGGCGCTCCCATGAGCTGGGAAGACGCGGCCCGCGCCGTCTGCGGCGGCGGCGTGGAAGCAGTCAACGCGCTGATCAGCGCGCTCGGCATGGAAGCGGTCAACGCCGCGGCCCGCCGCGCCGGCATGGAGCAGACGGAGATCCGCCGCCCGGTGGGGGAGAACGAATCGCTGCGGAGCAACGTCACCTGCGCCGAGGACGCGGCCGCATTTTTCCGTCGTCTTCTGAGTCACGAGGGGCTGTCGGAGGCCAGTTGCCGGCGTCTGCTGGCGCTCATGTCGGAATCCCGGGACGGCGGCAAGTTCGCGTCCGTGGGAGAAAAATGCCTGGCGCGTTTCGGCGCTTCGTTTCCCGGCAGCGAATACGACGCGGGCGTCCTCTGCCCCGACGGCAAGCGTCCCGTGGTCGCCGCGGCGCTGGTGATGCTGCAGCCGGATCGCGAAAAGGGCGCGCGCTTCTGCCGCCGCGTCGCCGAAGCCGTCTGCGGCGAAGACGGGGAGGCGTAGGGGCGAAGGTCAAAACAAAAGCCACCGCGGAGACACAAAGAAAGGCAAAAAAGGTTGCCGCTTCGCGGCAAAAACATAGGAGAAGCTGGCAGGAGATTGTTCTCCCGCCAGCTTCTCTCGTATTTCTATAGTCCATATTTTTCGTTTTTCTCCGTGTCTCCGCGGTGGCTTTTGTTTACAGCAAACGCTCGATGAACACCTCGCCTTCGCCGCCCGCGGGCAGCTCGGCGGCGTCGAGCGTGCGGCACAGCGCGCCGCCGCGCAGCACGGCGAGGCGGTCGGCGAGGCGGCGCGCCTGAATCAGACTGTGCGAGACCATCACGATCGGATAGCGCTCTTTCAGCGACAGCAGCAGATCTTCGACGACCTCAGCGGCGTGGCGGTCGAGCGACGCGGTCGGCTCGTCCAGCAGCAGCACGTCAGGTTCCAGCGCCAGCGTGCGCGCCAGACAAAGACGCTGCTGCTGCCCGCCCGACAGCGACGCGGCGGGCTGGTTCAGCCGCCCTGCGACCTCTTTCCACAGCCCTACCTGCTCGAGCGCCTGTTTCATGCGCCCCTCCGCCTCCGTTCCCTTCACGCCGAGCGTCAGCTGCAAAGGCAGCAGCACATTGCGGGCGACGCTCAGAGGCAAGGGGTTGGGCGACTGAAAGACCATGCCGGCGCGGCGGCGCAGTTCCGGCAGCGGCACGTCGCCGACGGCCCGCAGGAGGCCGCCGATTTTCAGCTCCACGCGGCCCGACGTGCGCAGCGCCGGAAAACAGTCGTTCAGCCGGTTCAGCGACCGCAGCAGCGTCGTCTTGCCCGAGCCGCTGCGTCCGACCAGCACGGTGATCTTCCGGTCGGGACATTCCAGCGACAGACCGTTCAGGATGTTTTGCGCTCCGGCGCTGACGTTCAGGTTTTCGATGCGCGCACACAGATTCATGGGCGCTCTCCTTTCCATTTTCGTTCGAGGCTCCTCTGCAGCGCGTGGGCGCACAGCAGCAGCGCCCCCGAGAGAATCAGCAGTACTAGCGCCGCGCCGAAGCCGCGCCGCAGGTCGCCTTGGTCGGCGTACTGCGCCGAGATGTAGAAGATGAAGAACGGCAGCGCCTCGTACTTGGCCGTCAGCCCGGCGGGCAGACCGGCGTTGGCGACCGCCCCCGTGACCATGATCACCGCCGTGTCCTCGGCGGCGCGCCCCAGCGCCAGCATCACGCCGCCGAGAACGTCCCGCCCTCCCGCGGGCAGCAGCAGGTGCCGTGCCGTCTGCCACGGCGTCAGCCCCAGCGCCTCGCCCGTCAGCCGCAGTTCGCCTGGCAGGCTTTCCAGCACCGTCCGCGTCGTGATGATCAGCGGCGGCAGCACCAGCAGCGCCAGACAGAACGCCGACAGCAGCAGGCACGTGGTGGCCGCGGGCGCGAACAGCCGCCGCAGCGCCAAAATCAGCATGAAGCCGAACAGCCCCATCACGATCGACGGCACGCCCGCCAGCAGATCCACCGCCAGACCGAGCCAGCGCTTCGCCCGCGGAGCGGCGAAGCAGGCCAGGTATACGCCGCAGCCGACGCCGGGGAGCAGCGCCATCGCCATCGTCAGCGCCAGCAGCGACAGCGTGCCCGCGGCCGCCGGCCAGATGCCGTCCCAGACGGGAAAACGACCGAACATGGCCTGCAGCGGCGGCGCGTCGCCGAAAAACAGTTCCAGCCCCAGCGTTGGACCGCCCCGGGCGCACAAGCGCCACAGCATGGCGCCGACGGACGCGGGCACGATCAGTGCCGCGCCCCATGAAAGAACCAGCAGCGCCCGGCTCCTCATGCGCATTTCTCCTTTTGCGCCTTGAGGCGGCGCACCGTCAGGCTGGCCGCGGCGCTGAAAAGCAGCAGCAGGCCGCCGGCCGCGAACAGCGAATGGTACGCCTGCCCGGTCACGTCCGTCGAGGTGATCAGGCCGATGTGGGCCGCCAGCGTCCGCATCGCCTGCAGCGGCGTGCGCGCGTACTGCACGGCGTTGCCGGCCAGCATCGTCGGGATCAGCGTGTCGCCCACGGCGCGGCCGAATCCCAGCGTGGCGGCGCTGAGCAGGGCGCGGCGCGACGCCGGCAACGCGATCCACGCCAGCGACTGCGCCGGCTCGATCCCCAGCGCCGCCGCCGTCAGCGCCGTGCGCTGCTCCATGGAGCGGAGCGCGCCGTCGATCACCAGCGTCATCGCCGGCAGAATCTGCAGGCTGAGGACCAGCCCCGCCGACAGCCAGCACAGCCCCGAGCCGCCCAGAGAGCGCCGCACCAGCGGCACGAGCAGGAACACCGAAACGAAACCGTACACCACCGTCGGCACCGCCGTCATGAAACGGATTGCCGCGCCGAGAGCGCGCGCCGCCCAGCGGGGCGCCAGTCCGTGCATGAAGCAGGCGCAGCCCAGCGACAGACACCACGCCAGTGACAGCGCCGACAGCGACAGAACCAGCGTCGCCCAGACCATCGGCGCGATGCCGTACTGCCCGGCGTCGGGCCGCCATGCGTCGCCCATCAGCGCCGCCGCGTCGCCGCCGAGCGCCGCCTGCAGCGCGCTGACGATGATAAAGCCGAATACCGACGCCATCAGTGTCCCCACGCAGGCCGCTGCGGCCGAGAGCCACAGCGGCGCTTTGTTTTCCGTCATCGAATCATCTTCCTTCATCGCCCCGCCGCGTTTCGCGCCGGGCGTTCGTCACGATATGGATACGACGACGCGGGGAAAGCGCCGAGGCTTTCCCCGCGTGAATCGCGCGCCGCGAAAATTTTTCCCGCGCCCCATTATTTGCGGGGCAGGGGGATGTAGCCGCTCTTGCGGATGATCTCGGCGCCCTCGTCGGTGTAGATGTAGTCGATGAACGCCTTCGTCAGCCCCTGCGGCTCGCCCTTCGTATTCATGAACAGGTCGCGCACCACCGTGTAGGAACCGTTGGCCGCGTTCTCCTGCGTCGCCGTCATGCCGTCCAGCGTCGGCGCTTTCACGGAGGCGTCGATGTGGCCGATACCCACGTAGCCGATGGCGCGCTCATCGCCGCCGACGGCCGTCTTCATCGCGCCGTTGGAGTTGACTACATTCACGCTCGGGGCCAGCTCGCCCTTGCTGATCACCTTGTCGGTGAACACTTCGCGCGTGCCCGAGCCGTCCTCGCGCCCGAACACGTTGATGGCGCCCGCCGTGCCGCCCACTTCCGACCAGTCCTTGACCGTGCCGGCGTAGATCGCCGCCACCTGTTCCTTCGTCAGCGCGCCGACGGGATTGGCGGGATTGACTACGACCGCCACGCCGTCGATCGCGAAGGGAAATGTCTTCAGGCCGTACTGGGCGATTTCCTTCTCCTTGAGCGGGCGTCCCGTGTTGCCGATGGCGACCAGCCCTTCGCCGACCTGTTTGACGCCCACGCCCGAGCCGCCGCCGGCCACGGTGATGCGGATCTCGGGATTGACGCTCATGATGCGCTTGGCCGCTTCCTTCATCACGGGGATATGCGCCGTGCCTCCGGCGATGTCCATCGTCCCCGACATGCCCTTGAAGGCGTCCAGCGGCGCGGCCGCGGCCGCCGACGCGACGGCGAGAGCCAGCGCGGCGGAAAGGAAAACTTTTTTCACGTTCATGTTTTTCATCTGCTCCTTTGCAATGAAAATAATCTATACAACCATAAGGAATATCTTAGGCGAAAAAATTTTCTCGTGATACTGCCGAATAACTGAGAACTCAGCAAAAAAATCCGAACGATTTGAGCTGTTTGTCGTATATTCTCAAATTCTATCGATGCGCGCCTCATTCATAACTCCGTGTCTCCGTGCAAGTTTCTGTTTGATTAAACCGAAATGGCTTTATTTTGAAAAGGGAAATTAAAGTTTTCGAGCGTTGATTAGTTATGACATACTAACTATAATGATCATGCGTCAGATCCTGTTTTTGCGACGGGATTCGCTTTTCGAAGAGGCGGCGGCGAGGCCGAAGAGGAAGCGGCGAGGAAACGAGGAAACTCCCGAAGAAACTTCTCCCCGCTCGCGAAGCCGAATTCGAGAAGCGCGCAAAAAAATCGTTTTTTGAGGAGGAGTTTTGAGAATGAGTATGAAGAAAATGCTCGCCGTAGTCGCCGCCGCATCGCTGGCGGCCGCAGCCGCGCCGGCGTTCGCCGCGAATCCGTTCAGCGACGTGCCGATGAACCACTGGGCGTACGACGCCGTGGAGCAGCTGAGCGCGAAGGGAATCCTGGAGGGTTATCCGAACGGGACGTTCAAGGGCAACCGCGCCATGACCCGCTACGAGATCGCCACGATGGTGGCGCGCATGATGGCCGCGGGCGGCCTGAGCGGTGAAGACCTGGAGAAGCTGAAGGCGCTGGTGGTGGAGTTCCAGCCCGAGCTGGAAGCGCTGGGCGTGAAAGTGGACGGCTTCGACAGCCGCCTGAGCGCGCTCGAGAAGGGCCTCGGCGGATGGAGAATCAGCGGCGAAATGCAGTTCGACTTCAACGGCGGCCGCGATGACCTTGAGGGCGATCACGGCTTCGAATTCGACAGTGCCCGCCTGTTCCTGCACCGCGATTTGAGCGACAAGGTCAGCTTCGACGCCGAGTGGGGCGACGACACCTTTGACCGCTTCTACCTGACGGCCGAAGATTTCTTGGGCTGGGAGGGGTTCACCGTCAAGGCCGGTCAGTTCGACGTCGACTTTGAAGGCGACGACGGCCTGTACTACGGTGAACACGAAGACGCCGGCCTGTTCCAGGGGCTGACCTACCGCGGCTTTGGCCTCAGCAAGAGCTTCGGCCTGGCCGAGGTATCGGGCTTCGCCGCTTCCAACCGCGCCGACGACGGCTGGTCGGTCTATGACAGAAACGAGAGCGGCGAGTATTATGGCGCCCGCCTGAAGCTGAACTTCAACGAGAAGTTCTGGCTGAGCGCCAACGGCTATTGGGTCAGACCCGAGGGCAAAAGCGCCGCGGAGTGGGGCAGCGACGATTTCGCCGCCTATTGGGCCGCGCTTGGTTTCAAGTTCGCCGACGGTCTCGAGCTGAAGGGCGCGTATTACATGGAAGATATCGACGGCGCCGCCATCGACGATCCCAAAGCCTGGAAAGTCGCCCTCGACGTCAGCCAGGACGTGCTCAAGTTCACCAGCCTGTGGGTCGAGTACGCTCAGTTCGATCAGGGCTTCATCGCCGAAAATCTGCCCTACGCTTTCGGCAAGCTCGGCGATTACCTTGACGGATTTACGACCTTCGGCGCCGACACGGACGTGATCTTCGTCGCCGCCAAGCAGGAATGGAACGAAAAGTGGAGCACTTTCGGCCGTTACGTTCAGTATGATCCCGACGGCGGCGACAAGGCCAAGGATTGGGCGGTGGGCGTCGGCTACCAGTACAGCCCCAACCTTTACTTCGAGCTGGCCTACAACAAGATGGACGTGGGAGCCAACGGCGTTCCCGGTTTCGAAGAGGGCAGCTTCATCCGCTTCCGCACCCTGCTGACGTTCTAAATCCAATCCGCGTTTTGCAAAAAACAGAGGCGACTGCTTTCGGGCAGTCGCCTCTTCGCGTTTTCGGGAGAACGGCGCGCTTTAGTTCTTTTTTGAAAATATCCTTCCGCGATTCGCCATCCGCCGCGAAAAATGTTATGATAATGACGCGCGGTTCGCGAGTCTTTGGCCGCGCGGTGACGAATGCCATCGATCGGCCGGTCCGCCGGCCTTTTTCTTCCGTGTCCGCCGTGGCGGCGCGGGAATTTTCTGTCTCTCGAAAAGCGGGGTGAGGCAAAAATGAATATCCGCAGAACGCTTTTTCTGGCGGCGGCGCTCGCGTTGGCGGCGCTTTCCGCCGCGCGCGCCGAATCGTTCGGCGACGTGCCCGCCGGCCACTGGGCCTATGACGCCGTGGCCGAACTCGGCGCCAGGGGGATCCTCGAAGGCTATCCCGACGGCGCGTTCAAGGGGGAGCGAGCCATGAGCCGTTACGAGATCGCCGTCATGGTGGCCCGCGCGCTGGTCAACGGCGGCGCGAGCGGCGAAGACCGGGCCCGTCTCGACGATCTCGCGGCCGAATTCCGTCCCGAACTGGAAGCCCTCGGAGTGAAGACCGACCGTCTTGACGGCCGTCTGGACCCCCTCGAAAAAGGGCTGAGCGGCTGGAGGATCGGCGGAACCCTGCAGTTCGACTTCAACGCGTGGGACAACGACCTGCCCGGTTCGGGCGCACTAAGCGACGGCTTTACGTTCGACGAAGCCCGGCTTTATCTGCACCGCGACCTTGGCGGCAAAATCGGCTTCGACGCGCGCTGGAGCGACGGCACGTTCGACCGCTTTTGGGTGACGGCGGCCGATTTCCTCGGCCGGGGGCTGACCTTCAGGGCCGGGCAGTTTGCGCTTGACTGGGAAGACGAGGACCGTCTCTATTATGACCGCAATGGCTTCTTCATGGGCTCCGCCTACCGCGGCGCCAGCCTGAAGAAAGACGCCGGCGCCGTGGAACTGGCGGCGTTCGCCGCCTCGCAGCGCGCCGACGACGGGGAATCGGTCTACGCCGCGGGCGCGAGCGACGAGCATTACGGCGCGCGCCTCAAGGTCAATCTGGGCGAGCGCGCCTGGCTGAGCCTGAACGGCCTGTGGCGCAACGAAAACGACGCCGATTTCAACACGTACTGGGCTGGGTTGGGATACATGCTTTCCGACGGCATCGCCTTCCGCGGCGCCTATTACCGGCAGGATCTGAACGACGGGCTGGCGGACTATTACGGCGTTCCTACGGCGGCCGACGATCCCAAAGCCTGGAAGGTGATTCTCGACCTCAGCCAGGAAAAACTGCGCTTCACCAGCATCTGGCTGGAATACGCCCAGATCGACGCGGGCTTCCGCCTCGACAACGTCCCCTGGTCGTTCAACGACGACGTCGACTGGCCGCGCCGCGGCGCAAGGCGCAACTTTTCGCTCGCGGGCGACACCGGCGTGTGGTTCGTGGGCGCTCGCCAGCAGTGGAGCGAACGCTGGAGCACGTTCGAACGGTACGCCCGCTACGACGTCGACAGCCTGTCGCCGGCGCCGCGCGAGTGGACCGTCGGCGTCGGCTATCAATACAGCCCCGGCCTGTATTTCGAACTGGCCTACAACGATCAGGACGGCGCCGTCAACATGAAGGATTACGACAACAAACAGGTGCGCTTCCGCACCATGTTGAGCTTTTAACCGACGCGTCAATTGAAGAGGAAAATGCCGCCGCGCTGAGGAGCGCAGCGGCGGTATTTTTTATGGGAACGATCCGAACGAAGCCGTCGGGAAATGGGCGGGGAAGAATGCCGAAAAAGGCGGATATTTCCCAAAAATTCCTCAATGGAAAAGCTTACGGCGAGGATCGTTTTTTTGGGAATGATGCAATATAATCTTAATCGATCACTTAATCGAAAGTAAAAAATATTGCACTGTGCTTTTCTGCGTTATTTACGTTGTAAATATGGGCGCTCTGCGGTGAATGTAAAGAAGAACCAGTAAAATCAAGGATCAAAACCTAAAATCGTCGGCGTTGGACAAGGACTTGCAAAACAAAAATTTTTTGCTAATATAAAGGCGCGTGCAGGAAGGATTCTGCGACGAAAACAGAATCGCTCGAAAAAAGCCGTGCGGAATGGGCCGAAGAGGAAGCGGCGAGGAAACGAGGAAACTCCCGAAGAAACTTCTCCCCGCTCGCGAAGCCAAATTCGAGAAGCGCGCAAAAAAATCGTTTTTTGAGGAGGAGTTTTGAGAATGAGTATGAAGAAAATGCTCGCCGTAGTCGCCGCCGCATCGCTGGCGGCCGCAGCCGCGCCGGCGTTCGCCGCGAATCCGTTCAGCGACGTGCCGATGAACCACTGGGCGTACGACGCCGTGGAGCAGCTGAGCGCGAAGGGAATCCTGGAGGGTTATCCGAACGGGACGTTCAAGGGCAACCGCGCCATGACCCGCTACGAGATCGCCACGATGGTGGCGCGCATGATGGCCGCGGGCGGCCTGAGCGGTGAAGACCTGGAGAAGCTGAAGGCGCTGGTGGTGGAATTCCAGCCGGAGCTGGAAGCCTTGGGCGTGAAAGTGGACGGCTTCGACAGCCGCCTGAGCGCGCTCGAGAAGGGCCTCGGCGGATGGAAGATCACCGGTCAGATGCGCTTCGACTACAACGCCTGGGACAATGATGTTGCCGGTTCTGGTTCTGGTGAAGACGGATTCACGATGAACCGCGCCCGTCTGTTCCTGCACCGCGACCTGAGCGACGGCGTCAGCTTCGACGCCCGCTGGCACAATGATACGTTCGACCGCTGGTGGGTCACCGCCAAGGACTTCTTTGGCATGGAAGGCCTGACGATGCGCGGCGGTCAGTTCGCGCTTGACTGGGAAGACGAAGACGGACTGTACGACGACAACGACGCGTTCTTCATGGACACCGGCTATCGCGGCTTCGACCTGAAGTACAACCGCGGCATGTTCACCGTCGAGGGCTTCGCAGCCTCCAGAAGAGGCGGCGGTAGCGTTTACGCTGCCAATCCCAGTGACGATGTCTACGGTGCCCGCCTGAAGCTCGACTTCAGCGAGAAGCTGTGGCTGAGCGTCAACGGTCTGTGGGAAGACAGAGGCGACACCGACTACAAGACCTACTGGGCGGGCCTCGGCTTCAGCTTCATGGACGGTCTCGAGCTGAAGGGCGCCTACTACATGCAGGACATCGCAGATGATTCCGTGGTCGTCGCCGGCGCGGACGACCCCAAGGCGTGGAAGGTCATTCTCGACGTCAGCCAGGACGTGCTGAAGTTCACCAGCCTGTGGGTTGAGTACGCCCAGTTTGATCAGGGCTTCATCCTGCACAACAACCCCTACTCCTTCAGCGACATCGACTGGCCCGAGTACGACAAGGTCATCACGGTGCAGGACGACATGGACGCTCTCTTCGTCAAGGCGAAGCAGAAGTGGAACGACAAGTGGAGCTCTTTCGAGCGCTACGTCAAGTACGACATGGACAACGTCAACGACATGAAGGAGTGGACGGTGGGCATCGGCTATCAGTACACGCCCAACCTCTACTTCGAACTGGCCTACAGCGACATGGACGGCAAACTGGGCGATCCCGACTACGACAACAACCAGATCCGCTTCCGCACGCTGCTGAACTTCTAAGCGAATCTCTGCCAACGCAAAAAGCGGGGCTGCTTCGGCAGCTCCGCTTTTTTATCCGCCTGCTCCCTATGAAAAGAAGCGCTGGAAGTCTTTTTTTCCAGTGCTTCTTCATTATTTATGACATTATGGGGAATCTTATGCGCGCTTTTGTGACGCGTCGGAACGTTTAACCTGATTGGGCACGCTTGAGAAGCCATTGATAAATGCCTTGAAGATGAAGTCCGCCTCTGGCGATTTCGAGCGCCGTGTTCAAAAATTCGTCGTTGCCGGCCGTAAGCGTATAACCGGTACATGCTCAGTCGACTTCGATCAATTCGTGGGGTGTGAGGCGTCCCGCTTCGGCCTGGGCAATGCTGCGGCGCAGGTGCGCCATGTTGACCGGGGCGTAAAAGGGTTCTCTTGCGATCTCAAAGGGAATACGGTTTTCTCTGAGCATGACCTTGAAAAAGAGGTTGACGGCGGTGGAGGGATTGATGCCGACGTCGGCGCAGAACGCCTCGACTTGCTTCTTGCTGTCCTCGTCGACGCGCACGGACGTTGAATTGAAAATCGGCGCCGAATGTCCGGCCATGGGGCCCTTTTTGTACGTCTGTTGCAGTGTTTTTGACGTGCGGCGTCAACGAATATCCTGACCGGCCGATGAACTGTGCCTCGCGCCATGCCGTTTTTCTTCGCGCCATGGTGTTTTTTGTGTTATGCTTACCGAAATGGAAGATGCGGGCGAGGTGAGACGATGGCCATGGGGCGCAAGATTCGCGATTTTTTCTGCGGCGCGCAGGAGGCGCGTGCCGGGGCGCTGGTTTCGGTGACGGTGGGGGCGCTGTCGAAGCCGGTCGGCTATCTGCGCACGCTGATGCTGGCGTGGCTGTTCGGCGCTTCGGCGGGCATGGACGCCTTTTATGTCAGCATGGGGATCCTTTCGCTGCTGTGCCAGATCGTGCAGAATGTGACGGAATCGGCGCTGCTGCCGCGGCTGGTGCGGCAGGAGACGGGGGCGGATGCGGCGGCTCTGATGGCGCGCGTTTTTCGCCTGGCGTTGATCGGCGCGCTGCTGTCGGCGGCGCTGGCGGCGGTTTTTCCGGCGGCGCTGGTGGCGTTTTTCGCGCGGCATTTCGAGCCGCTGCGGCAGGTGATGGCTGCCCGAATGCTGGTGATGCTGATCCCTTGGGGCGTGGCATGGATCGTGCTGCCTTTCCTTGGCGTTTGGAACAATTTCAACGGGCGGTACAGTCTTTCGGTCTCTCTTGCGGTGCTGGGGCATGCGCTGCTGATCCCGGCGATCTGGGCGGCGTCTTTTTTCTGGGGGGTGTACGCCGTGCCGGCGATGTACAGTCTGGTGGTGGCGCTTCTGGCCTGGGGCACGTTCCGGGTCACGGGGGATTTCCCCTGGCGGGCTGCGGGCGCGGCGCGCGAGGAGGCGCTGCGCGAGCTGCGCACGGATTGTCTGCTCTGCGTCGGCATCGTCGGCGCCAGCGGGCTGTATCTGTTGGTGGACCGCTATTTCGCCTCGGGGCTGCCGGCGGGAAACATTTCCGCGCTCAGCTACGCGGGATTGATCTACATGCTGCCGCAGAGCGTGCTTGCGCCGGCGCTGATGATTTATCTGCATCGCGCCAGCGCGCTGATGGATTCGCCCGAAGCGTCGCAGGCGCAGCTCGAAACGGTGATGTGCACGGGATGGCTGTACCTGCTTCCGCCGGCGGCGCTGATGTCGGCGCTGAGCCGGCCGCTGGTGAGGATCTTTCTGGGCTACGGCGCCTTCGACGCGGCGGCGGTGGATCTGACGGCGCCGTGCGTGGCCGCGGCGGCCTGGAGTCTGCCGCTGATGTTGTGGGGGCAGTTTTTGTCGCGCTACGCGCAGGCGGCGGGCAGGCTGAAGACGATTTTGTCCGTGAGTTACGGGGCGCTGGGGGTGAACGCGTTTCTGGACTGGATGCTGGCGCCGCGCTGGGGCGCGCCGGGGCTCTGTGTGGCGACGGGGCTGACGTGGGGCGGCTCGGCTCTGGTCTATGCGGCGCTGTTGGCGCCGGGGGCGTTGAAGCGCGCGGCCCGAGCGGTGTGGAAGCCGTCGCTTGCGTTCGCGCTGCCGTGCGCGGCGCTCGGGCCGCTGCGGGAAAACGGCGTGGCGGCGGTCCTGGCCGGCGGACTGTTGGCAGCGGCGTATTATCTCGGCGGCGAAAGGCTGGGTTTCTTCGATTCGGTGCCGCCGGTCTGGCGGCCGCGGGCGCTGTTGAAGCCGGCGCGGCGGCGAAAAAGAGGAAAATGATGAAGACGGCCGGATGGTGTGTTCCACGTGGAACATTTCGCATGAAGAGAGCCCGACGGCCGATTCTCCGTGGCGTCCTGTGTGCGGTTCGATCGCGATGCACAGGCGAATCGGCGAAATTTGCGCGCGGTTTTGCCGAAACCGCAGCCGCGGTGTCCGCGAAAAACATCTCCTTCGTTTTTTTTAATTGATTTATCGGCCGTTAGGGGAAAGTCGAATTTTGTCGGTCAAGAACCTTTTGCTGTGAAGTGCGCATGAATTTTTAATGAAAGATCAAATATTCTGTCAAAATGATGAATTTAATTCGCTCCGCGGGACGATGTGTGGAGTGAAACACGTTGTTTTTTTAGATTGGGCCGTGGACAAGACGGGCGCACTTTGATAAAATTCCAGAGAACCTGTTAACTCTTGTATGGACGAGCGAAAAGCAGAACGTTCGTCTGCGGCCTCTCCGCCCGCATCGCGGTGGAGTCGTCTGCTGGAACGGAGAAAGAAGCTGTCGGCGACGGTCCTTTGTGACGCGGTCGCAGGAGAGATGACGCAGGCTTGATTTTCGATAAGCGGCCCCTGCAGGGCCCGAAAATTTTCAGTTTTAGGGAGGCCACACCAATGGCAAAAGAGAAATTTGAACGCAGCAAGCCCCATCTGAACATCGGCACGATCGGGCACATCGACCACGGTAAGACCACGCTGACGGCAGCGATCTCGCACGTCCTGTCGAAAGCCGGTTACGCGGAAGAGACCAAATTCGACCAGATCGACAAAGCGCCGGAAGAGAAAGAACGCGGCATCACCATCAACATCTCCC